>JADFZC010000255.1 GCA_015232735.1 Oligoflexales bacterium
CAATTTGAAGGAACCGACAGAAAAGCGACCCCCCTGCCGCCCACGCCAACCCCTTCTCCCACACCTACACCCAAAGCAGCTGATGCGACTCCGGTAAAACAGCCGGATCCACCGACACCAACACCACCACCACCTCCTCCTGAGCCTCCAACCCCCACACCTACACCGGAACCACCGGTTATTGAAAAAATTACAAAAATTGCCTGGTATTGGCCATGCGGCAACAATCCTGACAGCAAGGACATACCGACATCAACGGACAAGCTAAGCCCCGTTCTCATTGGAGAAGGCGATCATGAGCTGAAACTTGAAAACATGCCTGACGAGATACCCCTGGCATTCAGCGGGAAAATCTGTCCATCCGAATCATTGGAAAGGGATATAGTCTTTGTTATCGACGCATCAGGCTCGATGTATGAAAATGACAGAATACAAAGCGATCAAACCTGCGGAAGATATAATGCCGTAAATGCAATCCTTACAAAAAATGCAAGCAGCACGAAGGTCAAATTTGCAGTGGTCACGTTCGCTACCGCTGTCAGATATCAATCGACCACTTTCTATTCGGATGGAACCCAGCTCATGGACAGCATTAAAACCGGTCAGAATGTGACTCATCCAGGGGTGGTTCTTTGCAATGGAGAGAGCGGCAACACTCATTATGACGAAGCGCTATCGGCAGCGAAAACACTTCTGTCTTCCGGAAGGTCCGGGGCGACAAAGGAAATCTACTTCATCTCTGACGGACTTCCTGATTCGGGACAAGAGGGCATAGATATCGCGACTGATATGAAAACAAAGGGCATAACCATAGGCAGCAGCACTATACCTGTGACCATAGCCACCATTATGCTGATAGGGAATGACAATATCCTTGCAAACCAGATAGCCAGCAAGGACTCGAACGGAAAACCCATTCACAGCAATGTCCAGGATGCGGCACAGCTGGCCGACTCACTGATAAAACTGTCAGAGAGAAAGATAGTCAGCGCAAAAGTCAGTTATGGATTCAAAGCTGATGCCCTGACAGATCTTGATGCCCTTAAAAACACGACAGGCACCGACTTTTCAATTCCTGTTGTTGAACTTAACAAGGTCGAGGCTGATGAAGGCATTTTTGCGAACTATTCCTACGTCGACAGTTTCGGTTCGACGTTCACCTTCAAGGGAAAGATCGTCTTCACGGAGACTAAGAATTAGTCCCCCTGACCTTTACACATTGACGAAAATCCAAGCACAAAATATTTCCGGCAGAAGGCTTCGTCACACTTCTGATCGCTGGCAAGCGGTGTCCATGCCAGCACTTTATTCCTGTCATCGACCAAAAGACAGGATTTTTCATCGGTACTAACGGCACAATAACACATAGTGGAGGGCTCATCGCCGCTGGAATCCTTGTTTTCCGTCTTATCTCCCGACGGATCAGAATCTGACGTTGGTACCTGTGTGGATGTGGGAGCAGGTGTGGATGTGGGAGCAGGTGTGGATGTGGGAGCAGGTGTGGATGTCGGTGCTGATGTCGGAGTGGCCGTCGGCGTCTCTGTGGGCTGTGGCGCGGGGGCCGGAACCTGCGCATTATCCTGAAGTCCTGCGTATGTGGCAAGAAACGCCAGATTGAGTTTCGCAAAAGCCAGAGGCTGCGTCATGCCGCCTTTTGCCCCATTATCGAAGGTATCGTTCACTGTATGAATATTTGGATTGTAGTCATTGGGATTTTCGGATGGCAGGGCCGACGAATAACCCTTTTTGTACCATGATTCATGATCGCTGCTTCCTCCTGTAAATGAAAGTTTCTGCCACGTAAGACCCAGATACTGGTCAACCAGCTTGGAAAGATCGTCATTCAGCGCAGCATTGGTATTTGTTGTAATGAAAAATACCTTGTCCTGACCTTTATCCTGATAAAGGTTCATGTCGTTTTGAAACATGGCTATCACGTTTTTGTCCTTTGATTTGTAATCTGATGCAATATCCTGGCTTCCGACAAGCCCAATTTCTTCAGCGGCATATCCATGGATTTCAACGCTCCTTGCGAATGTGAGTTTCTGATCGGCTATGGCCCTGAGGACTTCCAAAGTCACGGCAAGCCCGCTCGCGTTGTCATCCGCTCCGGGAGCCTGCGATCCCCCTTGCTGGGTCGTGCTGTCAATGTGGGAACCGAGGACAACTATCTCCTCTGGTGTCGATACACCCTTGATCCTTATTATTATGCTGTTTTGCTGCGTGTTCACGCCATGGCTGAAAAGTTCCACTTCAATATCGGCCCTATCCTTGACCAAAGGGCTGATTCTGTCCTTGATCTTCCCCGGAAGGGCCACTCCGGCAGAGGAACTGTGATAACGGGTTCCCATATTCTGGAAAAACAATATATCATCCTTTATCCTTGCCGAATCAATTCCTGAAAGGATCTTTTCTATTTTGGGATCTTTCGATGCCGGAATAATCATGGGAGGTATATTGTATTTGTATCTGGGTTCGGAAATTACATCTCCGAATATCCTTATCATGCGGTTCATGGGCCCCTGACCGTTCACCAAAGCCGCAACACCGTCTGCTCCCCTGGATGACAGTCTCATGACAGCCGCCCTTGATTCTGAATAGAAAAGCAGTGTCCCGAAATATGAGAGAGTCTGATCCGTAACCCGAAGGCCGGAAAGATTGATGCCGTAGATTCCGTCAAAATCACTATCCTCAGCAGATGAGAGCCGGAACAGCTCGTAACCCGAAATACGGACCAACAAATTTTTGGGGACAGTCTCATCCGATCCCGCTTCTTTCACCTGGAACGGGACGATATCCGATGCATGTGACATGACTGAAAACAGCAATGAAAAAAATACAGTGAGCAGACTCTTAACCATTTATTTCACCTCTTGCATGCTTTTTCCCTGCACTCCGGCATTTGTACGGCACGAAGCCGTTCAATTCGTCGAAATGGAAAAATAGACCTGGGCCTTCACGCTCCCGTTTCTTACGCCGACCGCCACGATCTTTCTTTCTCCCTCCAGATCCGTGATGTCATATGACAGAGATGGCTTGAAAACCCTTTGTCCAGCCTCAAAGACCCAGTCCCTCGTGGTATAGAATTTCCCGGATCCCTTCACGCAGCCTGTGAGCGGCGGGCTGTCGCAGAAGACAAGCAGGTCAAGATCCTCTTTCGCCGTAAACCAAAGCCTTGCCTCCCCGCCGCTTTTTGAGATCCTTGCATCTATGATTTCCGGGTTTTTGCTCTCTGAAACATCCTTTTTGATCTTCCACGGACCTGCGTCCATGGAATCGCTGCTTGTATCTTTTGTAATCCTTTCAATTTTCTGATCCTCGGCACAACTCTTGAAGTGGATAGTGCAGACAAGGGCCGTTATGAGAACGAAGGTCTTTCTCGGCATTTGATTCCTCCAGTTCAGCGATAAAGATATTCTTTTATTTTGTCTTTCGGTATTTTGAGAGTCAGGCTTTAGCCGGAAACGTCCGGTATTTAAAGAGTCCATAAATTTTAAAATACGCGAAATAGGAATGATCTTTCGCAACATTTCAACATGTTACAATGCAGATCCTCACGAGCCGCGTGCCGTCCAATTTTTCAACCTCATCAAGTTTAGGGAAACCTCGTCCTTCAGGGCGAGGCCCTTCAAGCTAACCAAAATCAGGAGAGGTTTAAAGCCTCTCCTGATTCGACACCCGGTCCTTCAGGCCCGGGTTTACGATACAAAAAAGAATTTCTATATAAAACGCCACAACATGCCGATCATTTCTGGATAGAGAGCGTTTCAAAACCCTATTTCATCACACTGAATCAACTTGAGGTGAAATATTGAAACTATATATTGCTATTGATGCTATCAAAAAATATGCAATATCCATTATCTGTCTTATGACAGCCGCATTATCCTGTTCCCGCAGGGAAATAGGAGAAAACAGGATTCCCGAGGTCATAGGTGGGGTAGTAAATCTCGACGGTTTCGATTTTGAGAAGAGCGGTCCTGTCAAACTGGATGGAGACTGGGAATTCTACTGGGACCAGCTTCTTTACAAGAAAGACTTCCTAAATGACAACAATATGAAGAAGGAATACATCAAGGTCCCCAGCAACTGGGTAACCGGGAATAACTATCCCATGTACGGAAAGGCAACCTATCGGCTGAAGGTCCTGGGCAATAAAAACAGAACGGTTCTTGCCCTGAAGACTTTTTTTATTTCCTCGATGTGGAAAATATATGTGGATGACAAATTGATACAGGAAACTGGAATAACGGATGAGACAGAAAATTTTCACCTTGGTCGCTATGAATCGGCTCCCGAATTTAATCTGACAGAACCCACTGATTCGTTCGATATAATAATCCAGGTATCAAATTCCGTGCTTATATTTTCCGGCCTTGTCGATTCAATTTTCCTTGGAACAAAAAGAGACCTGATAATGGAACGCGACCGGGTTCTGCTCATTGAGGTCTTCCTTTTGGGCGGATTCATCATGATCGCCCTTTATCACTTCAATTTCTTTTTTCAGAGGCCCAGTGAACGATCATATCTGTTTTTCGGGTTGTTCTCTCTTGCCGTAACCGTATTTGTATCATTAGGCGCCGGTCAAAGCGTCCAGTTTTTGTTTAACGGGGAGTTTAACGGACCCCTATGGCTCAGAACCTGGCTGGGATCCGGCACCCTGGCCACTATTCTGATGCTTCCCTTCATTCACTCGGTATTTCCTGATGACTACTCAACAAAAATATTG
>JADFZC010000256.1 GCA_015232735.1 Oligoflexales bacterium
GAGTCCGCAGAATTTCTATGACTCATCTTTCAACGAATATATATACCTTGGCATAATGCTTGGATTTATGTTTGTCATGCTCGGATATAACCTGTTCCTGTATCTGTCATTGGGGACAAAAGACTACCTGTATTATATTTTTTACATTACAACCTTCATCTGCACGCAAACGGGAACCCAGGGAATCGGAGTCTTTTTTCAAAGATCCGCGGACCATAACTGGTTTATGAACGAAGGGTATCTTTTCTTTGTCAATGCCTGCATCATAGGCGCACTTCTTTTCGGCACTGAATTTCTCAATTTCGACCAAAGCAGGAAGATAAACGGATTTTTGCTGAAAATGCTGAGAATCGGTCTTGTTCCTCCATTTTTCTCCGCAATTTATGTCCTGCTTTCCGGGAACTACAAAATATCAACAATCCTTTCGGAATGGAACACCATCATCCTGATGCCGATTCTCCTCATTTCCGGAATAATACGAATGTTTCACGGCTACAGGCCTGCTTTTTATTTTGTCGCCGCATGGATCTTCATGCTTACCGGAACGCTGCTTATAGGTCTGAGGGCGGCCGGCATCGTACAATCGAGCCTTGTTATCGACTGGGGACAGCTTACAGGTGGCGCCATCGAGGTTGTCCTTCTATCGCTTGCTCTTGGCTACAGGCTGAACCTGATAAGATCACAGGCACGAAAACAAATCGACCAGTTGAACAGCGAATTGAAAAAACATATTGAAAATGTGGAGACCATAGTGGAGGAGCGCACCGCGACAATCAACACGATACTGAGTCATGTCGACTGCGGACTTTTGCTTGTCGGATCTGATAAGATGATCCAGCCCGGTTTTTCAAAATCATGCTTAAGACTGTTCAGTACGGACACAATAAATGAGATGAGAATTTCAAATCTCCTGGATATCTCCGGAAACGCAAAAGTCGCATTTGATGCGGCGATAGATCAGATTTTCGAAGACTCCCTGCCGGAAGAGGCAAGCCTGAGGCAGCTGCCCAGGCACATCAAGGTCAAGGGACGAATACTTGCCCTCAATGCATCCCTGGTACGTGACCGTCAGGATAAAATCCAATCGATTCTCATGACCATGCTCGACGAGACAGAGCTGCATGAAGCCCAGCTCGTAGCAAGAAGCAACAGCATGCTTCTCCATATTCTCAGGCATATAGACAGTTTCAGAATTTTCTCCCAGGAATTCAAGCGCCAGATATTGCATATGACAAATTGCATAAAAAACGGCAGTGAAACCGACCTGAGAATGATCCTTCATACACTGAAAGGAAATACGGCATCTTTCTTCATCGAGGATGTTTTTACGGTCATCAACAAGGTGGAGAATCTTGAAAAGATATCAATTGCCGACATAGACAAGATCGATAACGCATTTGACAAATTCATCGAAAAACATGCAGGAAGCATAAAATGGATTGCCATGCAGCAATCGGAAAAATTTGAAGTTGATGCAAAGGATTTTCATGAACTTAATCATAACACCTATAATCTTCCTTCGATAGACATTCTGAGAAATTGGATAGACAGCTGGCTTTACAGGGTTCAGCTGAAACCGATATCCCACCTGATTGGACCCATAGCAGAGATTTCGGACAGAATAGCCAGAAGGCTTAATAAAGTTATAACCTTTGAAATAATGGGAGAGGGAATCCTTGTCAACAGGAATCAGATGTCCGACATACTTCACAACATCACTCATCTTATCCGTAACGCCATAGACCACGGTATCCATAAAGGAACGATAAAAGACGGAAAGCCCTACAAAGGAATCGTAAAGCTTGTTTTTTCAGAGACAGACACGGCTCTCCTGATAACAGTTGAGGATAACGGACGCGGCGTCGATGTTGAAAAAGTCGTTTTCAAGGCGCTCGAAAAGGGACTTGTCAGAAGGGAAAGCATATTATCCATGTCGCCTGAAGACAGGCTTAACCTTGTGTTCATGGAAGGTTTGTCAACAAAAGACGAGAAATCATCCATATCCGGACACGGACTTGGCATGTCAGCGGTAAAAAAAGCCGTTGAACAGCGAAACGGCACTATAACAATATTTTCTCAGCCTGAAATTGGATGCAGGGTCGAAATAGAAGTTCCCAAATTTGACTTGATCTCTGAAGAGGAAGGCAAAAAGCGGGGCGTCAACAGAATTTGCGGGTGATAACAAAAAAATTTTGATTTTTACCCATGCATTGACTATGATGATCCTTAGAGGCAGAAACATGAACTTTTATGATGGGCAAAATATTTGGAATCTTACAGGTCTTTTCGCTACTGGTCCGTGGTAGCTGTTGTCGGCTTTGCGTTTTTCCTTGACTATTATGTCAATGGTCTCCTTGTTCCCTTAAGTCCATATTCCCTGTCTCAGAAAATAGGCGGTTCCGGTGTCGCAAAGCTCTACACCGCCTATTCGATCGGCGTTTTTGCCGCGACTCCCCTCTTCGCATATTTTGGCGACAAATTCGAATATAGAAAGTCGATGGCAGTCGGCGCCATGCTCTCGGCAACCTCGATAGCCCTTCTCTATTTCACGACCGATCTGACAGGCCTTCTCCTTGGCCGTTTCTTGCAGGGGGTCTCCGCGTCGATAATCTGGACCGCAGGTTTTTCGCTGATCGCCGCCTGCTATCCGGAACGCCGCGTCGCCATGATGAGCTACGTGCTGATGAGCAGCACCGTGGGGTTTCTGCTGGGCCCCGTTGCAGGCGGCTGGCTTTTCAAAAAGGGAGGCGATGCCCTGGTGCTGGGAGGCACGGGCATTATGGTGGCCATAAATCTGTCGCTATGCCTGATTTTGCTGCCCAAGACCAAAAGGAAAATCGCGGGCACGGCAAACGTGAACATCCTGCGTCTTTTCGGTGACAGGAATATAATCACCGCGGCTTTCGGCGTGGCGCTTGCGGCAATAGGGTGGGGAATCGTCGAACCCCTGGTGCCGGTTATGCTGACACGCTCCGGGGTGAGCGTCTCGGTTGTCGGCCTGATATTTACTGTCGGGTCGCTCAGCTATGTAATTATTTCACCTGTGGTCAGCTGGTTATCCCAATATGTTTCGACGCGCATTCTGATGATTGGCGGCACCTTCACCATGGCGCTGGCTCTTCCGACTCTGACGATGTATGAAACGCAGGTTTCGACGGCACTGGGCATCTGCGTCATCAACATCTGTTACGCGTTCATCCTCAATCCGACCTCCGCGGAGCTGGGAAATGCCGCAGACCTCAGCGGCATGTCCTGTTACGCTGCCGTGTACGCCATTTATAATTTCTCCTACGCCATTGGAAATATGGTTTCGAGCGGCTTTGTGTCGCTGGCCTCGGTACGATTCACCCCATTTCAGCTGCTTATGGCCGTGAGTTCTGTCATGATTGCCTTCATACCGCTGCTTCTGAAAGGTTCAGTCGGCATGCCGAAGGTTATGGAGCTTGGAGAGGAATAAATATCGGATTTGAGCCTTCTGAAGCTAGACCCTAGCCGAAAAGGTCTGAATCAAGGCGCGAGGAGGAGGACGACCGGAGTTTACATGCTGGTAAATGAGGATCGTCCGACGACGATTAACGAAGAGTCAGACCTTTTCGGCTAGGGTCGAGCTACTCAGAAAAAATGAGCGTGCCGGTCAGCGTTGTAACCTCGCCCTTGTTATCCCAGTAGGAATATTTTACGGTCACAGGTTTGGCTGAATCGGCCTTTGTTAGAGTTATTTCCGGAATTGAGTACATGTTGTTGCTTTTATCCATGTGGCTCAGCACATCCACCTTTACAGGAGGAGCGCCGCCAATGGAATACTCGATTTCGGCTTTTGTCACCTCATAAAAAGTCAATCCATGAAGAGCCTCCACAAGTCCGGCCGAATCGCTGACAAAGGCATGAAGCGGAGTACCGTCAGGCTTTTTGGACGCTATGGAGTTCCTGAGAAGAGTGTCGTTGCCTTTAAGCATTATTGTGGCTATGGTAACGGGAATACTCTTGGTGTTCAATGTAATGCCGTTCTTCTTAAGAGCTGCCGCGATGCTTATGCCATCCAGATTCGACGGGTCCGGTGCCCCATCTGAAATAAAGTAAATCTCCTTTGTCGCATTGTCACGGCCTTTCTGCAGCACCCTTTTTGCCGACTCAAAGGCCGTATTGTAATTTGTGCCCGTTGTCGAGGCGCACAGGATATCCCCTATGCTCCTCTTTGAAGCCTGTTTCATCGATGCGCTGAAGAGTTCGCCCTGATTCGGATAAAAGGCGCTTCCCTCGAATGCCGTCTCCGTCGCAAAAGTGGTCAAGGCGAATTGGAAGTTTCCCATTGCCTCATATTTCTCCATAATCGCCTTCACGGCATCAAGACGCCCGCACCCGCCGTCGCCACGCCTTGGGTCACTGAAATTTCCTGAAGACCCCATGGAACCTGACACATCCACAACGAAAACTATGTCGCGAAGCAGCTTTTCATTCTGACAGACGGAACCGTAAAAACCAAGCGGGACCTTTTCACCGACCGGGTTTGAAGTGATCCTGTGCTCGCCTTCGCCGAAAATCAGAGGTTTCAGGGGATCTTTCGACGGAGTCTGGGCAACCTTCTCCTTCTTGCAGTCAAGCTGCCATTTGACTTCACGAAGCGGCGCGAGTGCATTGTCAAATATTGCGTCAACCCTTGCCACTTCCTTATCTGATGCGGCATCAGCAATCGGCTGTTTTGCCGCCTC
>JADFZC010000257.1 GCA_015232735.1 Oligoflexales bacterium
CGACGTGGCTTGGAAGGCTTGTGCCGTCCTTGTTCATTGTCGCAAGCCAGCTTTTTGGAAAAAAACCCCTGTCGGAAAGCGACAGATAAAGCACCGGGCCGGCGTGTCCCTTTGAGAGGACAAGCCTGTCCCGGTCTTTCCACCTGGGATTTTTGGGGTCTACATTTATGACCCTGTGGAAAAGGGTTATGAATATTTCAACGAGGCTTAGCGCGCCCCCGATATGTCCCGATCCGGCCCTGCAGATCATATCGGTTATGATATACCTGTACTCTTTTGCCATTTTTGTCAGTTCGTCTTTTGTGTATTCTCTTCTTTGAATGTCAGCCATTAATGTCTCCGTTTTTGATTCTTTTTCAAGGATCGGTCAGCGTTCCAATAAACATGATCCCGTTATATTTTGTGTCGTAGATGAAAAAGTATGCCGGACGGTTCACCTTGAACTCGACCGGCTTTTCTTTTTTGATCGTCAGCGAAGTCAGTTCCACTGTCATGGCCGTTGCCGCCGCGGCCTCGGTACCCCTTTCGTCCACTATGATTCTGGCCTGATGGAAAATATCGGTGACCGAGATGGGGTAGTCGGAGAACGGGCTCTCCCTGGAAAGCAGGCCAGGAAAGTTGTTTGGCTGGTAGCTGAAAATCTTTTTCACGCCGCTTTTGACAAGCGCGTTTTTCAGGGAATGACTTCCCCATATGTATTCAAATTTGGGAAGCCACAGCGAAACCTGTTTTTTTAAAAGGCCATCCATAATGTTTTCAATCAGTGCCTCGTCAAGATGTTTTTGAAGCGACGGAAAGTCAGAGGGTTTTTTTGGCAGGATGACAAGCATGGCCAGTTCACCTCCCATGTATGGAAGGCTCACGGCCTTGAGCAGCCTGTTTTCAAAATAGTCGATCTTGGAGACTTTTTTCATCATTTTCACAGATTTTTTTGTATCGGCTGTTATGGAGAAATCCTCCCGGGATGTCATACTGCCTTGAAATTCGTCCTGCCAGTCGGCAAGAAGGTAGATTGCGTTTGTCAGAACGATGGCTGTTTTTTCGGTGATGGCGCCCTTTGGAACAAGGTCGCGTATGAATTCGTTAGTTTTTTCCCTGACAAAGTCGTTGATTGCAAGTCTGGCAACCTCTCTTTGCTCGTCCGAGGATGTGAAGTCCAGTTTAATTATGTCGGATGAAAAATTATCCTTGACGATGGACTGGTATTTTTCATTGACGTCGAAGGCCTTCGAGATCCACAGGGTTGATGCCATCTCTCCCTCGAATCTCTTCTTCGGGTAGCGTTTGTCGAAGATGGCATTTACATGCGCAAGATATGACCTGTTCCATCTGTAGAATTCCTCATCATTTCTGCCGGGTGCGACAAGCAGGGAGGCAAGCTCGTTTCTTATGTCGGAGGATTCTGCGGCCGCAGGGTAGAGAAGAGAAAGGGATTTTTGTATTGAGAGCGGTGAAAAAATGATGTTTTCCCGTCTCTGTTCTTCAAGCAGGTTTTTGAAAATAAGAAATGACGAGCGGTTCATTTTTTTAACTGATTCTTCCATCAACCTCTCTCCCTTGCCGCGGGGGGCCGCAGGTGAAAGACCGCAAGGGGACAGCGACAGCAGTGCGCAGCACAGGATTTTGAATACGGATCTTTTTGTCATCAGATGTTCCTCTTTCGGAAAACAGGGTTTGGAATCTATCAAAATACATATCCAATGTCTACGCCGACAGTTTTCTGCGCCGCATTAAGATTGAGTTCCCTATGATCGTATTTCAGGGGACCGGTATTCATCTTCTCTCCCGAAAGTTCAGCGTAGTGGGCTCTGCATATCATCTTCTGGTCTTTGTACGTCATATGGTATTTCGCTCCAATTCTCCAAAGATAACCGCCTTTTGTCTTGGCATAGTAATCATCGCCGAGCCCTGAGTCAGTCGAGGTTATTGTTATGGATCTTCTGTGTATGGATGGCCCCATCTCCAGAAATCCGATTATTTTCTGCCTGATCTCGCCTTCCACTCCAATGATTCCGTCAAAATTGCTCTGGCTGAACCTTGCCGTCGAGTCCACATAGTACCCTTTGGCCGCAGGCAGCAGGTTTCTCAGCCTCGCGGCGCTGAAACCTGCACCGAGACTGAATATCGCCTGTTTCCACTTGTAGGCCGGCCTTGTCAGCAAAAGTCCGTATTGAAAATCCATATCGAAATATCTTGTCAAATCGTTTCCCAGTAACACCTCTTCCATTGTAAACATAAGCGTCGTACCGGTCCTGTCCACGAGGTCCTTGACTTTCTTGCCCATCTCCAAAATGGATTCGGTGCTGCCTATCGCTATAAGGTTGTCGTTATTCTGCAGCGAGTCCCTTTTTTCCCGGGATTCGTTTTTTTTTGGCTCCTTCGGAGCTGGCGGAGGCCTGTCCGAAGAAGCGTCATCATCGATTATCACGCCAAAGCAGCAGGGAGCCGTAAGGAAAACAGGCAAAAGCCAGATCATCAGACCGCAAATTATGAACCTCAACATAAGTCTCCTATTCAATTCTTTGATATTAAAGACATAGCACAGTCGATCTGAAAGTGAAAGAGGTGCATGGCAAACTGCAAAAAGGCAGGGGGAGGAGGGGACTTCCCCTCTCCGGCATGGTTGGAATTTTGCAGATTACGTAAAAGACCGATCAGAAGAAATGAAGAGCTGATCGCAGGTGGGCCGATATGGCTCTTTTACAGTGCGGTATTAATTGGGAATTACACACTTCACTAGATTAGACACCTGATATGGCGAAATATTGCGCATAAAATATGGTGATTTATAAAAAATGGCAAAACATGCAGAAAAATCAAATAAATACAAGATATGCCACGTCTAAAGGCCGACCTCGTCCCTGACTATTTGAGCGCTTACGCAGTGGACTGCGCCTCCGGCGTTGATTGTCGGGTCCACATTAAGAAACCGGACCTTGTAGCCGGCATTCTCATAGGCCGTCCTGACCTTTTGTTCGTACTTGGGAAAGAGGCTGGCATCGGCGTATGGAACTGAGGTCAGAATGTTGGTTTTGTACGAGGGAACGATCGCATTTTTATTCAGCAAAAGGCTGTTGGCATATGTCGGAAAGAGCCTTTGATCGGGAAGCGGCATCGGTATTCTGATGACATTAAGTCCGTCTTTCTCAAAAAGGGCGGCAATCTCATCAAGTCTCTTTTTTATTTTCAGGGCATATTCGGTTCGTTCAGGACCCGGGCAGAGCCTTATGGAATCTTCGGTCAGTTCATTGACGACCAGTGTCCTGTTTTTCAAAAACTTCGCCCACATGTCCACATGGATGTGAGGGGCGTCCTTGATGAGGTAGACCTTTTTGCATCCGAAGTAGCTCCCGAGCTGGCTTGAGAGCCCGTCCCCCTTCATGGTTTCCTGTGGAAGTATCGAGTCTGCGAAGATGCAGCTTTCGTCGTCTCTTATCATGTTGCCGCCGTCCATGTTGAACGGCACCTTTATTACGGATGTGTTCAAATATATTCCGAGCTGGTTTGGAACTATGTCATCGATTGAGTTTTCGCTTTTGTACATGAAGTCGAGAAAGACGGGCAGGCCTCTCTCCTTTTCGAGACTGAGCCGTCCGATGAATGGCGAAAAATCCCTCACCCAGTAGTTCTCGTGGAGGATGTTGATGAGGGTTACGTCGTTTTCGCTGCCGCTCGGGATTTTATTCGCGCTGAGCCACTCTTTTACCGCCTTTGGAGTTGGCGCCTCGTTTACAAGGACAAGGAGTTTGACCTTGCTTTCCAGTATGAGCCGCGCAAGTTCCGATCCGTACGACTTTTCGTTGAAGAGATATTCGCTCAGGATTACCGCCTCTGTTGTCCGGTACTCGGGAACCGTCGCGATAGCGGCTTCGCCTTTTGTCTGGTCATGGTCGGTTTTTTTCTGAAGCCACCTGTCAGCGGCGATGGAAATAACTGCTGAAGCCGCGATGGCAAGCCCCATCCCCTTGTATGAAATCATCTTTTGTCCTACAGGAATATTCCAAATGCCACGATCGTTGACTGGAAAGTTCCGACTGAATCCACGTACAGCTCTGTCCTTGTCGTCTTGTCCTTGGCGCCTGCGTTTGTAACTTCCTTTGTTTCGGTCAGCGCGCTTTCGAAGAGATTGGCGTCGAGGTCAATAAAAAATTTCTCAAATCTTATCTGCATTCCGAACGAGGCCCCGTAATAGAGACCGGTAATTTTTTCAACAGCGGGCGACGCGTCAGAGGTATTCTTCTCGCTTTTTATCTTGCCGTAAAAGGAAAAGTACGGTGCCAGAAATGGGGCCAGTCTCTTGGTGTAGAAGAGTACGCCTCCGCCAAGTTCCATCTGGGAGCCGTTTTCAGGTTTTGTACCGGAGCCGCCGTAGGAAGTCTGGTTTACGTATGCCTGGCCGAAGTAGGCCATGTCACCCACCGGCGTCAGAGCGTATCTTGTTCCGAGACCGATTTGTGTGGAGGAGATGCCCCCGTCCCTCTTGGTGCTTTTGTATCCTCCCCTGAACAGGGATAATTCGGATGCCAGGGAGATTTCAGCCAGAAGCAGCAGTGATCCGAGATAACCCAGCATCAAAAAAACTAACTTTTTACTCATATTGTCCTCCACAAATTTGTCCTTTAACAACCTTGAGCCCATTATACTCATTTTTTTATCAGGTTCAAGGAAACCTCGTCCTTCAGGGCGAGGTTGTTCAATCTAACTAAAA
>JADFZC010000258.1 GCA_015232735.1 Oligoflexales bacterium
AATCAAAAAATCTTTTACCTTTTTTTGAGTGTAATATTGAATAAAAAATTACTACTATTAAACCAACAACCAATAACGTTAATGAAATATTATTTTTTAGAAAATCACTTGATAAAATTAAAACATTAGGTTTAATGATAAGAAAAAACGCATTTATGTTAATGCTTATTCGTTAATCAATTAAGAGGTAGCTGTAACAGGGCTGAAGATTCTTTTTCAGTTGAAATCCGTTATCTTGGATGTTCATCCCAGATTTTCCAGGGGGCCTTGCCGGACTGCCAGTGTTCCTCCAGAAGCTGTTTGTCCCTGAGCGTGTCCATGCACTGCCAGAAGCCTTCGTGCTTGTAGGCTATAAGTTGTCCCATCGATGCCAGGGATTCGAAAGGCTTTCTTTCGAGAATTGTAGAGTCGTCTTCAATGTATTTAAAGACCTCCGGCTCGAAGACAAAGAAACCCCCGTTGATCCAGGCATTATCGCCCTTTGGTTTCTCAGTGAAGTTTGAAATGGTGCTGTCTTCATGGATCTCAAGCCTGCCGAATCTTCCTGCCGGCTGAATCGCCGTAAGGGTTGCAAGTTTTCGATGAGTGAGGTGGAAATCGAGCACACCGCTGATATTGATGTTAGATACGCCGTCTCCATAGGTGCAGAGAAATCTCTCGTTTTCCACGTATGGCATGATTCTTTTAAGCCTTCCCCCTGTCATGGTATCAAGACCAGTTTCCACAAGGGTGACTTTCCACGGTTCTGCCGTGTGATTATGTATTTTAAGCTTCTGATGGCTTGTGAAATCAAAGGTCAGGTCGGATTCATGGAGGAAATAATTGGCAAAATATTCCTTTATCGCATACCCCTTGTATCCGAGGCAGATTATGAAATCGGTGAATCCGTGGGCGGAATAGATCTTCATAATATGCCACAGTATCGGACGTTCCCCGATACTGATCATTGGTTTCGGCTTAAGATGAGACTCCTCGTTGATTCGTGTGCCCAAACCGCCGGCCAAGATTACAACTTTCATGATTTCCACTCCAAGTCTGGTTATTTTTGCTTTAATTGATTTGTAAAACTTAACAAGAACCAGGGATATTTTCCACCATTACTGTGATTCATAAAAAAAAATACAGTGAATTTGTGAAGGAAAATTGATATTAATTCATGATCGAATGGCACTAGGTTATGGACCGGAAGGCGTCATCCTGAGGTTTACCGAAGGATCTCACCCCAGTTATTTCAGATGCTTCGCTTCGCTCAGCACGACGGGAAGCCTTAACCTAGTTCCACTTAGTTATGATCCATATGTTTTAGAGATCAAAAAGGACAGGCGATGTTAAGGCAGAAAATATTAGATCTTGTAAAAGAATATCATAAAGAGACATTTATCGGTAAAGTTCATAAAAATGGCGTGGATACAATACGGTATGCAGGACGTGTGTTTGATGAAAATGAACTTGTGAGTCTCGTTGATGCCTCGCTTGACTTCTGGCTGACCGAGGGACGTTACTGTCAGGAGTTCTGCGAGAAGATCAGCGATTATCTCGGAGTCGGCAATGTTTTATTGACAAATTCGGGGTCATCGGCCAACCTTCTTGCCGTTTCGGCTCTGACATCCAAAAAACTTGGAGACAGAAGGCTTGTTCCAGGTGATGAAGTTGTGACGGTTGCCGCAGGTTTTCCATCGACCGTGACGCCCATTGTCCAGAACGGGCTTGTCCCTGTATTTGTAGATGTCGATATCCCGACCTACAATATTAACATTGAAAGTCTTGAAAAGGCCGTAAGCGGTAAAACCAGGGCCGTATTTATTGCGCATACCCTGGGAAATCCCTTTAATGTCGATGCTGTAAAAGAAATATGCCGAAGGCATGGGCTCTGGCTTGTCGAGGACAACTGCGATGCATTCGGCTCAAAATACAAGGATCAGTATACGGCGACATTCGGGGATATTGCCACCATCAGTTTCTATCCGGCTCATCATATCACCACCGGCGAAGGCGGAGCCGTCGTGACAAACGATGATAATCTGGCCAGAATTATCACCAGTTTCAAGGATTGGGGACGCGACTGCTACTGTCAGGGCGGCGAGAACAACACGTGCGGAAAAAGGTTCACCCAGCAGTTTGGGACCCTGCCTGTCGGGTACGATCATAAGTATGTGTATTCAGAGCTGGGCTATAATCTGAAAATGACCGAGATGCAGGCTGCGATCGGATCTGCCCAGATGGAGAAATTGGAATATTTTTCAAAGAGACGGCGTGAGAATTTTAATACCTACAGGGAGATGCTTGGAAGGTACTCGCAGTATCTGATTCTTCCGGAGGCCACCGAGGGTGCCGATCCCAGCTGGTTCAGCTTTATTGTTTCAGTGAAGGAGGATGCCCCGTTTACTCGAAATCAGCTTGTGAGATTTCTGAATGAAAACAAAATTGAGACGAGAAATATTTTTGCCGGAAATATACTGAGGCAGCCGGGCTTTATGGACATTTTTCACAGGACTTCGGGAGAACTTAAAAATACCGATTTTATAATGAACAACACATTTTTTCTGGGGACGTATCCTGGAATGACGGCCGATATGATAACTTACATATCCGAAGTTGTGGAAAAATTCGTCAAGACGGAGATTTGATGCTAGTCAAAAAATATTTATCTGAAGTAAGGCGGGTCGTATCACCCCTACCCAATATTCATAGGGTTACCTTTGCCTCGGACAAGAAATTCTTATTTCGCCCGGGCCAGTTTCTTCACCTTGCGCTGGACGAGTACAATCCATCGATGGCATGGCCTGACTCAAGATGTTTTTCAATGGAATCAAGCCCCGAAGATCAAGGTGAGGTGACCATAACCTATTCTGTCGTGGGCGGATTTACAAAAAGAATGGAAAGGGAACTTGAACCGGGGCGCAAGGTGTGGCTTAAGATGCCGTATGGGGAGCTTTTTTCAGGTAGTTATTCAAGGCGTAATTGTGTGTTTCTGGCCGGTGGTACCGGCGTTACCCCGTTTCTCTCGCTTTTCAGGACAGGGGAATTTTCGGATTATGAGAATCCGCTCCTTTTTCTGGGGGTCCGCCAGATGGGATTTAATATTTATGGTGATGCACTGGAAAGTGCGTGCAGGATCAATCCCAGTTTCAAAATACATGTGATTGATGAACTGGAAAAAGGACGGCTCGATGTTGACAGGATTATTTCGAGGTGCGGAAGAGAGAGTGTCTATTTTATTTCGGGCCCTCCATCAATGATTGGAACATTCAGGGAAAGACTGTCAAACAAAGGGGTGCCTCAAGGTAATATTATTACTGATGACTGGGGGTGAGTAAACATACATTGAAGACAATTTTTGGGATATTGGAAGAGAAAATCGAAAAAAACTTTTTGTAGCGTTTTCCAAAAAGCGGGCACGCCCTAATATCTTTGCTGAAGTGAATCCTGTAGGAACTCATCAATCTGCCTGAGGCAGATTTCCCTTACGGGGCGGCCATTTTTATAATCGATAGTCCATTCCACAATCTTTTTCAATGTGTTTTCCAGATTCCAGCACGGATCCCATCCAAGTTCGCTCCTTGCCTTTGACCAGTCGAGCTTAAGAAGCTGAGCCTCATGAAAATGTTCCTGTTTTGATATCTCATAGTTTAGGGCGCCCCCAAAAAGCTCTTTCATAAACTCCAGAATCCAGCCCACCGGTCTGCAGTCCCTGACGTCAGGTCCAAAGTTCCATTCGCTTGAGAATTCAAGAGGTCTTTGATAAAGACGTTCGGCAAGCAGAAGGTATCCTGTTATGGGTTCAAGAACATGCTGCCACGGCCTGACTGCCTCGGGATATCTTATTTCGAGGGTTTTCTGAGACAAATAGGCTCTTATGCAGTCGGGGATAAGCCTGTCTTCCGCCCAGTCACCGCCGCCTATGACATTTCCCGCTCTTACGGTCGAGATTGCGACCTTATGATCCGAATAATTGTTCAAATTGAAAAATGAACTGCGGTATGCCTTGGTTACCAGCTCCGCACAGGCCTTGCTCGCGGAATATATGTCAGTGCCGCCAAGAGCTTCATTCTCCCGATAAGCCCAGACCCATTCCCTGTTTTCGTATACCTTGTCTGTCGTGATATTTACGACAGACCTTACGCTGGAAACCTCACGGATAGATTCGAGCAGGTGGGAAGTCCCAATTACATTTGTGGTAATGGTTTCTATCGGATCTTTATACGATCTTCGGACAATCGGCTGGGCCGCCATATGGATGACAATCTCAGGGCTGGCGTCCTTCATCGTGTTCTTCAGCTTTTCCAGGTTTCGGATATCCCCGATTACAGAATTTGAAATCTCTGCGAGATTCGCCTGCTTGTAAATGGATGGATTTGTTGGAGGCTCGAGTGCATACCCTGTGATTTGTGCACCCAGTTTATGGAGCAGAAGGGTAAGCCAGCTCCCCTTGAAGCCTGTATGGCCCGTGACCATTACCCGTTTGTTTTTCCAAAAATTTCTGTCTATGAGTGTCTTTTGATACGCCAAGGCTTCCCCAATCTCCGCTGCAGTAATGTGGTCGAAAATAATCTTCCAAGAAGCTGTCTGAAAACCCGGATCTTTGCGTAAGTCATCGCCCGGAAAATTCTCATTTACCAATAGGTAAACTCCGGTTTTCCTCCTCTTTGCGCCCCCGCCTCCGGGTTTTCAGGCAGCCTCTAAAATCTATATTTTGTTAAAGAA
>JADFZC010000259.1 GCA_015232735.1 Oligoflexales bacterium
ATAGCTGTCACGGGCATAACGGTAAATGACCAGAAAGCCATAGGAAGAAAGACCATAGACGTCATAGATCCCTCAAAACCTCTGATACAGCCTCCCAAGCTTCTTTTGACAATCGTGTCGGATGATGGAAAAGAGGTCGCCACCGTTGGAAAACTGAAAGGCGATACGACAGGGCAGACTGTCCTTGTTCAAAACAAGATGTACACTTTCGACCTTGGAAAAAGTTCATCTGAGCAGGACACCATAGATCAGATAAAGATCGAGGCGGATTTCGGCTCGGGCTTTCAGGTAATAACCTCGAAATTTACAAAGTCGTTTCCGCAAGTCGGGACATTTCCTGTCAAGATCAGGATGACCGACAGGGCCGGAGGTGTGACGAGTCAGGACTTCATGATTATTGTTAGCTGTCCTGCGGATACAACGCCCAAGGTACAGATCGATACGAACAAAATAGGCCTCACATCGACGGGCGAGTTCGATTTCTATAAATATGACTCATCGTCAGCCGTAACAGGCGGAGGCGGCGGTCCATACAAGGTAAGATGGGATTTCGACGGCGACGGAATTTTTGACGTGCAGTGGATGGACCAAAAAGCGGTTACGGTCTATGCTTTTCATACAGGCGCCGCCAACCCGGCCTGGGCACCTGAAATTATGGCCAAGGAACCTCTGGGCGGGATAAAGAAGGTGAAATTTTCGGCATGGGACCAGAAGTGCAATTTCTTTGCAACGGCCGACCTTGCTCCTTCTCTGCAAAACCGAAGCGACATTACGACAACAATGACAAACGCGGTTTCCGGAGAGGCTCAGGCACCACAGCTTCCCGGCTACCTATTCATTCAGGGAAAGGTGAATGGTCTTTCAGACAAGTCAGCCAAGCTGATGTCGACGAACACCCTGTTCCTTGCCACTCAGAAGCTTACGTCACCGAGAGATGCCGAGCATGTGGTGTGCGATTACAGGGATGGGAACGCCAAAATCGAGGGCATGAATATTTATGACAAGTTCGGCAAGAAAGGCGTGAACCATGGGCTCAGTATCGCAATGAACAATCTTCCGAAGGAACTCGGGACATTCCAGGCGACCGGAAAGCTCAGCGAAGCCGTTTACAGCACGGATACCGATGATGATACAATATCGGCCGACACCTATAAAAAGAATGCGGACTGCACCTTTTCCCTTACGATTGTGAATCAGCAGCCGACACAGGGTACCTGCAGCGATGGCACTCCAAGAAAGCAGTATTTCACAACACTGGATGGGGTTTTCAGCTGTCCTTCTCTTGTGAACACCGAAAAACAGAAGATTTCGATAGACGTCGGCGCATATTATTGCGAGGTCAGCTTTGAAGACGGATGCGCAGGCGGAGGCGGCGGAGGCGGCGGACAGGCGCCTATTCCGAGGTGATTCTTATAGTCAAGATCAATAGTGCGTATTCACTATTTCTACATGATAATTTTCCCTGGCTTTTACGAAGTCAATCTTGTCGCCTGCATTTTTCAAAATCAGCATCATATTAAGATTCCTGGACTGTCCTTTGACTTCGATCGGCTTTTTTGACTGATAGGTCCCCTTAAGGAATTCCCCTTCTTTTCCCTTGTTTTCGGGAGCATTTTCAGGGATGGGACTATGTCTTTTTTTGGCGGCTGCGCCCTGTACAGGGATTTTTTTCGGGGCCGAAGCCTTTGTTTTTTCTTTATCCGGCTGACGGACGGATTTTGTCTTTGTCTGCGCCACGGCAGTTGCCGCATGGCCGATGGCTAGTGAAAAAAATATCGATATGATGATGGCAAAATGGCTCTTCATTTTATAAATCCTTCTGAATTTGGCTTTCCAGATCGCACCCTCCGCCTACAAAGTCATATGTCTTTCCGGAGGCGAACTGCACTATGCCCTTTTGATTTTTGAATGTTATCGTGAAGGTGTCGGTGGCAGTTCCTGCGTCCTTTGACTCAAAGAGCGACCCTTTGACCTCGCCGCTTATGAAAAGGCAGGGATCAGTTGCGGAAAATTTTACAAAGATAAATTTGAGCTCGACGCGGGTTCCGTCATTCTGGACGGAGGAAAGAGTTCCGGAATTTAAGGATCTGGTCAGCCAGTTTATGAGGTTTGTACTGTTTCTTGTATCCTCTATTATTACAGGATTTCCATCGACAGCCTTAATATTCAGCTTGATTTTTTTATGTTTCTGATTTGCGTCAGGAAGTACGTTTTCCATCACTGTATTGATAATTGCGGATCTTGTCCTTGTCAGGTCCTGATCGACGATCTTCTCGCTCATCCATTCCAGATTCCATTTTCCAACGCTTAAGTAATTTCGTTCAAAGAGTGTTTGCGGCTCCGCGGCAGGTGAAGAGGAAGTGGAGGAGGCTGCAAGTGATGATGCCGGAAGTGATGAAGTGGATGAGCTGACAGCCCTTCTTGTCAATGTCATGCTTTTTGCTCTCGTGAAATTTTCCTCGAGATTCAGCCGGGCCACACCGACTTTGGAGAGATCGACTCTCTGTTTGTTCGAATCACATACGAGATTCTCACCTGTTTTTTTCCATATCCGATCCCTTTTTTCATCGATTCCGAGTTTCAGGTCGATGGTTTCAAGTTTTCGCTCGAACTTTTGTGTGATCGAGGTAACCCTTCTCATATATTCCTTTGGTTCGCCAAAGTTGAAGTCGCATGTCTGGACGTTTGGCGCTTCAAATGAATCGGGGCTTTCCTTGGACTTCGGCCTATCGATATCTATCGCAGCCGTTGATATCGCCTCATGCAACATGCTCAGGGCGACCTCGGAAGTGAGGACATGGTCTTTCAGAAGTATTCTGGAATCATCAGCCACAGGTTCTGATGCGAGTTCTCCGGAATTCTTATCATCCTTCCTTGTGCGTTCCTCACAGCCATACTGCAAAGTGCAACAGACCATGAAAACACCGGTAAAAATCATCAATTTTATGAAATTGAAGATGTTTGGCTGTCTGACCGCAAATTTAATATTTTTCATAAATGTATTCCTTATCATTTGCCTTTTGGAGATTTTTTTTAAAAAATTCAAAAAAATATTTTAGAGATTTTCTTGTCGTTAAGATATTATATCTAATAAAAGAAATAGGATAAAAATAAAATGAGCTTCCATATGACTTCTTTTTATCTTCAATATAGAAGACTTTTGCTTGCCGTCATGATCTTCACGCTATCTGATGCGGTTTTCGGCTCGGTCGATGCGAACAGGCTTGACGGTGTAAAGATCCAGGCTGTCGAGAATTACAAGAACGCAAATTCCCACATATTCAACTTTGGTCTCGGCGTATATCCGCTCAATCCCTATTACAATGCTTTCAGCCTCGACGGAAGCTATCTCTATTTTATCAATAAAAAATGGGGTTGGGAAATCGTAAGGGGATCCTATGCCCAGATTGTAAAGACTGACCTGACAAGTCAGCTTGCCGAGGACTATGGGGTCAATCCAAAGTCCATCGAACAGATAAAGTATGCGGCATCGACTAATGTGGCATATGTTTTTGCTTATGGAAAATTGCTGCTTGGATATTCATATATTCGCTATTTTAGGCTTCTTGGGATTTTCGGGGGGGGAGTGATCGGGACAAATCAGGGTTCATCGCCGTCTGTGAATTTTGGAGTTAGAAGCGATCTTTATATTAACGATACGTTCTCATGGACTCTGTCCGCCCTTGATCAGCTTACGACGAAAAACGTGAAAAATTATCTGTCGTTCAATACGGGTTTCGCAATAAGCCTTTAAGCTGCCTTGTCATGTTTGGATTTATATGAGGAATTTTTCAAATATAATGGTTATATGCTGCGTCCTTCTCTTTCCCCACTTCGTAGCAAGGGGCGAAAACCAGTGGGCCGGCGTGGTCGCACCCATAGCGCAGAATGAAAAACAGTGGGTGGTTTTAATTGAAAATCTGACGAAAAACGGGATGTACTATGGAGCGCTTGCGGCGGCGGAACAGATGCTGGCCTTTTTCGATAATGTCGAGACCAAGGAGAACGCCTATAAAACCATAGTAAAAGTCATAGACCAGGGATATCCTTTTTCAACGTCGCGAAGCTTCGTGGCCGGCGACATAGAACCCCAGACAAGGACCGATTTTGCCGACAGCTATTATCTCTACAAAGCCATAATCAACAAGGACAACAATTTTAAAAAGTGGTCTGACAGCCATTTTGAGAAAATAAACAGGGATTCATCATATAAATTCCGATTTTACAAGGCCATCGAGGCATACAGGGCTTCGGATTTCAACACCGCTGAAAGATATATGAGGGAGATTCTCAAAAGCGATGTGACACTTGACAATTCGATGCTTCCATTCATACGAAAGGTCGCAAGGACGCTGGCAAGGGTGCTTTTCGAGCAGAAGCAATATGAAAAATCGCTGGAGATTTATGAAACGTTCCTTCTTAAACTGAATCCTGTGACCAGAACCGACTGGCTTGAGGCCGCATGGAATTATTACTACCTGGAACGTTATCAGAAGGCTCTGGGGATACTTTACAATATGGAGGCCGATTATCCCAGGCAAAGGATAAATTTTGAGACTTACATAATAAGGGCGCTTGTCTACAAGAAACTTTGCAGCTTGGAACATATCGGGGATCTTGTAGCTGATTTCAAAAGGGAGTATGGGCAGACGATAGATGCAATCCTGAACGGGAAAAGTCTAAATGATCTTCCCAT
>JADFZC010000260.1 GCA_015232735.1 Oligoflexales bacterium
CTACCTGGGTCCCGAGGGGGTTTAAAAGATCCCTGCTTCTTTCATCGAAGAGATCAGTTATCGAATGACTGCCAAGATACATAAATCCGTTTGTTTCAGACAGATGCTTGAGAGGCAATATCATGGTTGATTTGCTGTCAGACTTGGTCGAGATGATTTTTTTTCTGACGGTCAGTTCCGTCAATTTTCCGGAGAATGCCTTTTCAAGAAATGCCAAATCGATGGAACTCGAAAATTCGGCGATGGATTTTCCTATGATATCGATATTTTTGGCCTCCATAGGGACCCAGATATCATCTTCTTTTATGAAAATGACGCCATGATCCGCTCCCGACAGGCTGCATGCCGTATCGATAGCGGTTTTGAGAAGGGCTCGAAAGTCGTTGATGACGCTTAGCCTTATGAACATGTTGAGGATCGTTCCCGATTCGAGGATGTCACGAACTACGGAAACCGAACTTATACTTATACTACTGTTTGTTTCCGCCAATTCCGGGAACATTTCCCTGTTTTTTTTCGACACCCGGGATAAATGAAAATTGCATTTTTCCTCGAAGAAAATGTATCCTCTTTTTTCAAAATATTTTTTTGACCTTTGCAGGAGATCCTCTGCATAGTCCGGGGTATCTTCAAGGACATATGTGGCGAGATAGAATCTCAGTTCGTCAAGGACGTTGGAATAGCCCTGCCTTTTTGCTATGCCAATGGCATGTTCCATGGTTACTCTTCCAAGGGTTTTGAAACCAAGTCTGTAGAGCGCCTCTCCCAAGGCGAAGCGGGTCTGCGATGCAAAGAGTCTTACGGAACAAAGATAATTTGGAATGGAGAACAAAAGGGAGATGAGACCCTTTAATGGACTTCCAGATCTTGTATAGGCTTGTGAAAGAAGCACCGGGGCATAGTTGCAGTAGGAAACCCTGTGAAAATGGAGCAGGCACTGCCTAAGGGCGCTTTTCAATCTCGGCAGGGCTTTAAAAGGTTCATCAAGCATAAGATATGCTTCACCCGGCGTCAGATCGGAATAGATTGTGTCAATGGTTTCAAATCCCTTGCTTTTCAACATTCTTCCCGCCTCTGTGACGATATCTATCAATCTTCGCGTGTCGTCGTCCTGGTTTCGCATGACTGTTGACCTGATTGCGGAACCAAGCGCGTTGGGGAGAAAGCCTATCTTATGCCAAAACTCATTCAGTTTCTCGATCGCCTGGTCCGCCTGTCCAGTGTTTCCCCCATAATAATCGACGTGGATCAATCCCTGATAGCTTAGAAATCTTATAAATGTCTCACCGATATTGGTGGTTATCCTGAGAGCCTCCTGTATCTTCAACTGGGCTGTCTTCAGCCTCCCCTGAAGAAAATCAAGCAGGTATCCCATTGTAAACAGTGTGAAGGCATAGGGCAAAGGATCCCAGTTTTTCTTGAAATAGTCGATGCCCCTGTTGTAACAATAGCTGCTGATTCGGTCCAGGCCCACACATGCGGAGGCGACACCCCAGTATACCAGCATCATTGTCCTGTGGCGGTTATCCTTGTATGAGAGAAGTCTTAAGGTATACGGAATATGAACAGCCACGGCAGTGATGGGACGACTGAAAAATGCGGGGACCAGCGCGCCCATCCTGAGGCTCCACAGGAGTTCCTCCCTGTTGTCCTTTATCTCATGTACCTGCCTTCCAAAGAATTTGAACCATAACAGGTAAAGAGACAGGACAGGCAGGCCCACGATACAGTAAAGGAGGCCCAGTATTTCATTTTCCCGATACTTCTCGCCAAGTTCGTACAGCCCCGCTTTGCATGCTGCGACCGACTCCTCATATTGAAACATATACAGATGGTTATTTGACAGTTTCAGATATATTTCCGCCCGCTTTTCATTTGATTTGACGAAATCGAGTATGAAATTATATATGATTATGGCCTGCGTGATCTCCTCTGAAAGCGCAAGTGCATCAGAAAGTGAAACCTGTACTTCACAATATTCATCCAGGAGGCCGGATTCCGTGATTTTGTCAAAACTTTGCGGATACAGTGCGCTGCAGTCCTTGAGATAGCCCTTGGCCCTCGTATATGCAAACAGGTTCAAGGCTCGCCATCCAGCCAGTCTCAGGATATTTCTTGAACGGATGACATCCTTTCTCATGTCGCCGTTCTGCATGTGAAAAGCCATTTCAAAAAGTATTTTGGCATCTATTTTGTCTTTTCCCTCGAAATAGGCTTTATAGAGAATATTTACATATTCGCAGTGTATGAATTTCCTGTCTTCCCCGTTCATAGCTGCATAGGAGGAACTTCGGATGCGATCGTGGAAAAAAACGAGCTGTTCGTCGTTGGGCCATATCAAATGGTGGTGTTTAAGTTCATCAAGGGATTTGTTCAGGTAGAACGCATCTTTTGTGCCTGCCGTACGTATATTGTCTCTTTTCTGGCGTGTTACAAGAAGTTCCCGAAGAAATTCAACAGGAACATTGTTTCCGATGACAGAAGCCGTGCATAAGACGGTATAGGCTTCATCGGATATTTTTTTAATCCTTGAAGTCACAAGATCCGTAACCGAGTCGGTAAGGCCGACTTTTGAAATCTGGTTCTCATCGAAAATCCATCTTCCATCTTCGATCATTCGAAAAATGCCATTTTTCAGCGAGGCGTTTAAAAATTCATAGATGTAGAATGGATTTCCCTGGGTGATGTCATATATCAGGGTATTCAGTTTTTTAATTTCCTGGCCTGATTCATCAAGCAGAAGCTCCACAAGGCGCAGGGAGCTTGCCTCGTCCAGAAGTCCAAGGGAAATATACTGCTTTGATTCGAGGTTTGGAACAATGTTTTTGTTGACATTCTCACCCTCGTCGGATCTATAAGCAGCGAGGACCAGGCAATGTCCAAGCCCTGTCTCCTGTGAACGCAATGAAAAGGATTTTATCAGTTTTAAGCAAAGGTCATCAGCCCACTGCAAATCGTCAAAGAAAAGGACGGCTTGTTTGCCTGGTCCGAATATCATGGGGAAAAAATCGACAAGTGTTTCAATGAAAATGCTCTCCTCCGTCTCCGGATCCGTCCTGGCAAATGGCGGGAATTCAGGCAGATTCTGTTCAAGATACGGAAATTTGCGAAGTATAAGCTGACCCCGGTCTTTCAAGCTGGACCTGAGAAGGTCATGCCAGGTCCTGCGGTCGCTGTCACTTATTTTCTCCATCATTTTTTGAATGTAGGCCATGGACCTCTCTAACGCGCTGAGAGGGATATTCTGTTCGAATTCAGTGAATTTCACTCTCAATATTATGAAACCGGACTCGGCTGCGGATGTAAGAAACTCTCTGGCCAGCCTCGTTTTGCCGACTCCGGATGATGATCCTATCAGCGCAAATCCACCGCATCCTGACTTAGTCTGGATCAGGTATTTCATCAGCCGATCCATATCAATTTCGCGCCCGACCATGGGAATCTGATAATTGAGCTCCCTGTGGATATCCCTTGTCCCCAGCGCAAAATGACTCGAATCACCATTTTTAAGGTTTTCCCTGCACTTTTGAAGATCGGTAAGCAATCCATAGGCGCCATGATACCTGTCATCAGGCTGTTTCCGTATGAGTTTGTCAATGATGGCGGCAAGGGGGCCGGGGAAATCCATGATTATATCCTTGAGCGATTCAGGTACGTTTCCAAGGATCTTTTCGCAAATTTCCTGATGAGTTCCCCCATGGAAAACCGTTTTGTTCGTCGCAAGTTCGTACAGAGTGACTCCAAGTGAATAGAGATCACTTGACGGGGTGATATTTTTTTCCAAAAAGCCGATTCGTTCCGGAGGCATGTACGGCAGGGATGCGGCCATCCTGTCTTTTGTGTCATCTTCATTCAAAGAAAAAAAGCGTGAATGTCCAAAATCGAATATGACGGGTTCATGATCACCGAGATTTCTGAAGCCGATATTCGAAGGCTTGATGTCCCCATGAATGATCCCGGCAGAGTGAAACTTTTCAACGGCTTCAGTGAGAGCTATCGCAATATCGAGAAATGTCATGGGGTTCATCTGGTAATTGTCAAAGCCGTCGTCAGGCAACGAACGAAGGTCGCGTAAAGTTCCGCCCCGAAGGTATTCGACGACCAGATAGGGAAAGCCTTCCTCCCTGCCCAGTTCCACTATTTTTATGATCCCCTGGTGCCTGACCTTCTCCAGGATGAGGCACTCGTGAAAATAATCATCCCTCAGTTTTTCATATCCGATATTTCCGGAAGTGGGCAGAAGCCACTTTATGACTACCATTTCCGGGGGATTTTTGCTGAGGTCATATGCTTCAAAAGTTTGGGAAAATCCACCCCTGCCGATTGGACGAATCAGCTCGTATCGTCCACCTGCAATCTTTTCGCCACTTCTGAAAAACGTCTTCATCCTATGAATCTTTCCGCATATAGCAATATTCGGTTCCCAAGGAATTAGACAACCACCTGCTGGGGCATGCAGATTAAAAAATAAAAAAGTAGAATATTTTCGTTTATTATTCGGAATTTGATTTGTATTCTTGAGTTTAAGCCGCTAACATCCCATAAAACAAGGTGGAAAATTGACACTGGTGTGACTTTATCCCAATAAATGTAAGATCTCGTATATGCTTCACTAGTACCTCGTCAACTAAGTTTTTCCCTATCAGGTCGAGAGATTCTTCCGTCTGCCCGCTTC
>JADFZC010000014.1 GCA_015232735.1 Oligoflexales bacterium
TCTCAGACTATGCTTATGAACGTTTTGAAGTCCAAAAATTTCTGTCTCTATTTTTTGCATATCCTGAAACACTCGAAAAAGTCACCGATGTCAAAGATGGAATGCCAGGCTTTTTTGTTCATAATTTTCAATATTTTGGAATTATATCAGCCTTGTTAATGATCCTTGGCCTAATTCGTTCAAAAAATCCTTTTTGGGCTACAATTGTAGGCACCATAGTCGCTTATGTCGTTTTTTCGATTCCAGGTCGATCACCATTATTTGAAACTGCATTAAGAATCCATTATCCTATGACTCGTCACTTCCTATTCACCTTGCTTCACCTCACACCAATTTTAGCAATCTTATCCGGGTTTGGTATGGATGTTGTTTTGGAGATGGGATCAATACAGAAGAACAGATTTTCGTTTCCGTTCTTATCATGGCTTAAGAGCAATGCGGTAAAAATAATGGTAACTCTCATTATACCCGTTTTATGTATTGTATACGTTGCTATCAAAATGCTAGAAGATTCTTCTTATGCTTCAGCCCAGCAGGGTTTTTTATATAGCATTATTTTAATGGCCGCCTCCTTGCTGGTACTATACCGTGTATTATCTGAAAATAACATTAGAACAAAATTCAACCTTCTATTTACCTTGGCTGTAATAGATCTATCATTATTCAACCATATCGCCCTCCTACGAATTGTTAATACAGGAAGAACCAATCATGAGAATGTTTTCGAACAAGCAGTAACGTATGATCAAACAATTCCTGATATGGATGAACTTGACACATTTAGACCTTTTTCTCCCTTACCGCCTGATGCTTATTTTCGCTGGGAATCTCCAAGATTTTATTTTCCAAAACTGTATAAGTATGCCATCATAGGCAATAAATCATATTATGATTTGTCGCTTAGTAGCAGCAATGCAGCAATAAATCAAGTTTCGGGATATACTCTTCCACGCATTTTTTTCACAGACAAAGCTATCTTAGATATTTCAGAAGAAAATGCTAAACAATATTTTTCAAAAGTTAAAAATGATGTTAATGGACCACTACCTGTATTCTTACATTCTAACACAATTGAAGGAGCAGAAGCCCTTATATCAAAGCCATTAATAAAAGATTTTCCAGTCACTGATATTCCAAGAGCAATAGAATATATTAACTTTTATAAAATATCATCTACGATGTTTAAAACAAATGTGATTTCGCAAAATGGAGATATTAGCAATTTAATATTTCAAGGCAAAAACAAAAACAATAAGTTGATACCTTCGAATGAATCAGATAAGCAAATATGGTTTCAGGTAGATTTTGGCCATGATCATGAAGAAGTAGTAAATGTTATAAAAGCTTCCTCTTTAAATACTTCAATAGATTTCTGGGGTGTTACAGAATTACAATGCAGTAATGATTCCAATTTTTGGAAGCATTGTGGATTTTTAAATAACCAAGATGCGACATTGGAAAATCAAGGCGTTGGTGTTTGGTATACACTCAATCAAACTCCTTATCGCTATTATAGGATATTGATTAGAGAAAAAAATTTTATTCGTCTTCAGAATTTGGCCTCTTTACAATTTGGAAAAAAGTATCGAGAGATTGTTGGTGGAAAATTAGGTTCATTTAATAAAATCATTTCGTTAGCATCCTTTCAGGGATATAAATTTTCAGATGATGGAAAATATTGGCTTATGCGTTTTCAATTACCTAGAGATGTTGGTGTAAATTTAACAACTGAACCATCACAACTTTTCGCTTTTAAATATAATATACGTCGAGAAGGGGTACATAGCGCATTGCTTAAGCCTACGTGGGGAGATGATTGGTATAAAGAAAATCTATTTCAGATCAGCTACAAGGGAGATGGTATTATTACAGTAAATATTCCGGTTGATACTGGAGCGGATTATTTAAGCAGTACTATCAATATGTCAGTATTATTTCCACATAATGATTTTAGTGTGCTCGATTATGGAGCAGATTCTTTAGTCATAAAAACGAACCGTACTGATAGTGGATGGCTATACTATGCTGATTCATGGGACCCTTATTGGATAGCAAAAATTGATGGAAGGCAAGCTACATTATTAAAAGCAAATTTGCAGTTTAAAGCAGTATTTGTTCCATCTGGAGAACATATGGTAACATTTTCCCATCGACCCAATATTTTCAATTTTACTATCATTGCTAGCTACATATTACAATTTGGATGTTTAGGTCTATTTTTCATATTACGAAAAAGATGCGAAAAAGAAACCTCTTGAGTGGAAGATATTTTTTTACTCAATACAAGGGAAAAAATGATTAGGCCAATTATTGATCCAAAAATAAAAAGCCAAAAACTTAGAAAAAATAGAGTTGGTCTAAATTTCATCGAGATTGTATGAGAGCCTTCTGGGACAAAGATAGCTTTGTAATTAAAATTTGTCTTAAAGATATGTACCTTTTTATCATCCAGAGTGGCTGACCAGTCATCGGAATAACTGTCAGCATAATAAAATAAGCCTGATTTTGTATTCTTAACAGAAAAAGTCATTGAATTCGGGCCAAATTCAATGATGTTTAATTCTTCATTACGGCCCAAAATGGATTGTTCTGACGTTACTTTCTTTGGATCCAAAGAGACTATAGTAAAACCCGTACTTAAGGCTCCGGATTTCTGTTTGGGTAGGTAATCATCTAGAACATCTGAAGTTTGAAGATTTCTGGCATTTGGTGATATAAGTAGTGAATTCTTATCTATTTTGATATCGCAAGAATAGGGGTATTGTTCATATAAATTTGGAGATAATCCCGTAACAGCATGCTTCGTATACCATTCTTTAAGATCACAATAACAAAAACTTTGATCTGTACTCAGTCGTAATGCTGGATTTGGGTAGTATGCAAAAGGCTGATAATAGTTAGTCTCCAAGTTACCAAATAATATGTGAAAATATCCCAAATGTTTTAAATCCCATGGCCAATTATTTGCTACTGAAGATTCTGGGATAGGAATGTTTAAATAACTATTTTTGAGGTAATTTTTTGTATCATGAAAATTTATAAATTCTCTTTGATCATAAAATTCTGCTATATAATGGTAAATGCCACGTCTTTTTCTCCAAAAGGGATCATTCAAGGTATCGTACAATTTCCTTGTAGAGAGATTAATTTCCTCTAATGAGGACAACTCCGTTTTATCCAGAAATCGCTTCGGATTTTCTTCCAAAATCAAAACTTCTTTTAATTCTTCAACAGGCAATTGAGCCAGTAAATTTAGTGATTGCACACCATTTTCAACCAAAAAATATTTATTAAAAAATCCAAATCGCCTAGATCCTATACCGCTGATAACCTTTTGTGTATTTATGGGAATAAAACGGATTAAATCATAAGCTCTGCGAATAATATTCATATAATCGTTAAAGTAAGGTGGTATAGCTGATGGAATACGGTAAAGTGCTGGCAGAAACCCCCAAAATGTGGCATATCTCGAAACAAATGGAACCCTTATGGGATCATATTCAAACTTTCGATTATAATGAACAATTTCATTTTTTAGTAAAGCAGCTGGCTGTATCGTAAAAGGTTTTAGCTTTACATTAAAGTTGGACAATTCGAAGATTGTGAGACTTATCATAAAAACAAGCGATAACATTCTCAGCGGTTTAATGTTAATATATAAAAAAGACCCAACAAGAATATAGGATAATATGAGAAGCCACCCGTAATTCCCAACATTGCTCGTTAGATTAATAAAATATTGATGATTATATAAGATTGGTGATAAGATACTCTTTTCTTTTACAAATTTTAAGTAAACAAAAATATATATTATTTGAGAAAAAAATAAGACATAAAGTGCACCTAACCAATGTCTGCTTACTAACTCGTTAAATTTGTAAATCTTAATAGCTTCTGTCAGACTTATGCTGATTAAAGCCCCCCAACATAGTACAAAAAAGCCCAGAAAATTATATAATTGCCTAATAGAGGAAACTCCTGGATAAAATCGTAGTATCTTTTCATATAGCCATGGCGGACCAAATATCAAAAGACCGATAATAATCGTTAGAAAAATAAACAGACCTTTATAACGAAATCCTTTTGCTTTCAAAAGAAATAAAAAACAAAGAATTATTGGGACTGTTCCAAGACAGCAAAATTGCTCTGTGAATGGATGTGGGAGTCCAGAGGTGAAGTAACTTGTATCTGGCCATGGAAAAAATCCGTTTATAAGATTATGAAATGAGGATCGTGAGGGATTTTCAGGCGACCATAATACAATAGATGAATCATGTACCATGGTATCACTAGTCACTGGTTGTTCAAAGCGGGCCATACTAAAGTTTTCACCTTTTTCAGGCAAAAGACTCATAGCTGTAACTATAAAAGGTCCTGCCATTACTAAAAATGTCAAGGTACCTATAATCACATTTCGAAGGCCAATCGTCCTAAATATCTTTAAGAAAGTAATTGGTGATAGCATTCTGGATAGTAGGGCATATAAAATGATTAAACTAATAAATACCAATAAATAAACTGCATAATACAGATTAAAAGAAATACCAATCAAATAGTTTGCGGCAATAAATGCAAAAATTGCCTTTTTCTTAATAAACCATTTTTTTAATATCATAAGGACAAAAAATGTTATTAAAGGTACATAAGTGACCATTACCATTGATCCATGCTGCCAGAAAGCATTCGGTGCCATAAACAAGATGGAAACGAGAGCACCAATTAATGAAGCCCAAAAATTGCGGGTAATTAATTCATATAAAAAGAAGCTACCTACACAATATATCAGTAATCGTAAAAGGAAATGCAAATGATACACTTTAAGAGCGGACAGATTACCAAGAGAGACAAAGGGAATCGTAAGAAGTGTAATTGGATCCATTACACCAACTATACTTGGGTTAAGATAAAATGGTGCACCTGAATAACTGAAGGGATCCCAGAGTGGTAAATGGCCTTGTGCTAACGAAAGAATAAAATAGTTAAAACTAGCATACCAGTTAATTGTATCATGTGTCATGATGCTATCGGCATGTATGAAAACATCCCCATATAATACTGCAATAATAATGGAAAACGAAATTGTAACTAATAAGATATTTTGTATGTTTTTATTCATTATTTCCAATTTTCTCCAAATCATGAAAAAATAAATTTTAAATAAATACTACTAGTACACCCTAAAAATTAAAAAGATGGGTAAAAGTTTTTTAACTTTATCCTTGCATCTTTTCAATTGAATCTCCAATATGTCTGTAAACCTTTCTTGTTTTTTTCTTCCAGCCATTTCTTTATATCAAAACAAAATGTTGTAGTATCAGGAATACGCCTGTCTAGACATTCTCTACTTAATACGCTAAAAGCAATTTCAGTCATGTTTAACCAGATGGCATGGACCGAAGCATATAGGGATTCCATTTTATTCAGCAAAGTTCTTGCTTTTTCAGCAGGTAAAATTTTATAGAAAAACTTAGGATTATGAGTTGAAAGATTGTTTAAAAAAAATGTTACCTTTTTGATGTCTTTGTATTCACTCTCCATGAAAGATTTCATTGAAATTACCAAATCATATCTTGTGTGAAACTCTCTAACATCAACTGCTTGATAACCTTCAAATGGATCATAACCCATAAATAAATGAGCGGCACCATTTCTCTCATATCCATAGTCTATCCGCTCTGGATTGCCAGGGATCATGGGAATGCTCGAACATGTTTCTCTTGTACACTGTTTACTGCTCTCATCCATACATACCACAGGAAATTCAGACGAATATGGTCTTTGATAAACCTCAAGGATCTCTTTTATTCGATAAATAAATTTTTGGCTGAGACATTGTTGTGCCAACAGCCTAAAGGTAACTTATGAAAAAAATATCAGAAAGGATTCTAAAAAGAAACTCAATTCATACCTCAGTTTGCGTTGTTTAGTCGGCAAACTATAACCTTTCAACTCCGATTGGGTATAAATGAAAACGTATGCAAGATAAACCCAATGCACATGATTTATCAGAGAGTCAAAATCATGTGCGTATTCCACTATATGAGGCGGGTCAATTCCATCGCAAGAAGCGGGCCTGTTCCGATTCATGATGCGGGCTGATTCCGATTCATGATGCGGGCTGATTCCGATCATGATGCGGGCTGATTCCGATCATGATGCGGGCTGATTCCGATAAAAAAAGCTGACTGGTTCCACTGCTTAATAAGGCAGCACTCGTCGTAAGAGTTCCATAAAAATAAATTGTCAGTAGCATTCGATAACCTTCCTCGAAGGGGCTAAACTTTTCTAGTAATTCCAATAAGTAAAGGAAGGAAAAGTTATGGTCCAGGAAAGGCTGTCTATGCGCAAGATCAGGGAAATTCTTCGGCTCAGATATGAACGTTTATTAAGCTATGCCCAAATAGCCCTAAGTGTAGGCATCGGCGAAACCACCGTCAGAGTTTGTCTCAAGCGAGCTTTGGCGGCAGGCGTGTCATGGCCGCTTCCCGATGATATGGATGACTTGGCTCTCGAAACCCTTTTATATCAAACAAGAGGACCGCATGTCTCTCAAGGCAGGGAGCTACCCGATTTTTCATTGATTCATGAAGAATTAAGAAAAAAGTCCGTGACCCTTCAACTTCTTTGGACAGAATACAGGGAAGTAAACCCCGATGGCCTGAAATATTCACAGTTTTGCAGGTTATATGGCGAATTTAAAAAAAGTATCAATTATGCTTTTCGTAATAATTATCGCGCTGGAGAAAAGCTATTTGTCGATTATGTCGGGAAAACTGTCCCTATTTATAATCCAGTGGATGGAACGACTCGAAACGCGGAAATATTCGTAGCTGTCCTAGGAGCTTCAAACTACACCTTTGCAGAAGCCACATGGTCCCAGGAACTTTCAAATTGGATTTCTTCTCATCAAAGAGCCTTCCAGTTTTTTGGAGGAACTCCCGAGATCATCGTTCCTGATAATCTTAAATCAGGGGTCAAAAGGCCATGCAGATATGACCCCGATATAAATCCCGTGTATTATGCCATGGCCAAGCACTACCAGATCGCCATCATTCCGGCACGAGTCAGAAAACCGAAAGATAAAGCCAAATTTGAAGCAGGAGTCCTTCTTGTCGAAAGATGGATACTTGCTGTGCTTAGAAAAAGAAAGTTTTTCTCTCTTGATGAATTAAATGAAGCCATCAGTGAACTGCTGGAAAGCCTTAACAATCGGCCATTCAAGAAAATCAAAGGCGGCCGTAGGCAACTTTTTGAAAACATCGATAAACCAGCTTTAAGACCGCTTCCTGAAAGGCGGTTTGAGTTTTCTCACTTCAAACTGGCAAAGGTACAAATAAATTATCATATCGAAGTAGATGGCCACAATTACGGTGTTCCATTTCAATATGTGCAAAAACAGGTGGAAGTCAGGTTCAATGAAAACGTCGTTGAGATTTTTTATAAATCCCAGCGCATCACTTCTCATGTGAAGTCTTTTCGTAAAGGGGGTTATACAACCAATGCCGAGCATATGCCACCATCTCATCAAAAATATGTTTCATGGACACCCGAACGAATGATCCGTTGGGCCATGGAAACGGGAGAGTTTGCCGCTAATGTTGTTGGAAGCTGATTAATGAAGGAATCGGGAACCTTTATTCATCTCATCTACAAAATTCGATCATATCTCGATTCTTCTCCCTACCATTATACTTCTGTGTATTATCCGTCCCATGCTGTCGTTTTAGGACGTTGTATCCTTTTAGATTTATCAGGTAAGTCACCGTAATCAAAATAAGTGCCGTCAAGATAGTACCGTAAAAAATATATAAAGATACAATGAACTTCCAATGGTCAAAATCAAATTTTATCATACTTACACCTTTAGATATGGCAATGGCTTTAAAATCAACGTTGGCGTTGAGAATATCAGCTGGTTTATTATCTACATGAGCCTGCCATCTGCTGTTATATCCATCCGCCCAGTACAAAAAACCATTTTCTTCCGAAAAAACCTCCATTTCTATGGAATTGTAATTATATTTCTTCACGGTATATTTAAAACTATTGGCTTGGCTAATTTTTATATTAAGAGAGGATAATGGCACTGATCGCCCCCCTGAATCAAAGAGAGAGATCTGCTCTGCAGATGACATGGGGTCGCTGTTTTTCAGAATAAAAAAATAATTATTAAGTAATTGTCCCTGCTCGTCGTCAGTATATTGTTGCAGATAGGACGTAAGATTTTCCAAATTTGCCTGAATAAAACCATGCTTAAATTGTATCAGCGGTTTATCAATAGATAGTGCTTCCTTTATCACATTCGGAGGTAAAGAGGAGCGAATCAATCTATAGTAATTTAACGGATAATAAAAACTATTCCATCGGGTTTTATGCAGTTCGTTTTCCCACACTTTGTTTATATCACTTGGCCCTGTTCCAAAGGCCGGGGAAAATGCGTAGGTTTGTCTTTTTAAAATTTCCGGATATCTTATAACTTGCTTCCTTCGATTGTTGAAGTATTCTTGAGGGGTAGTATATCGACTCTGGGAAAGAACAGGCTGATGCATTTTCGTATTGAAACCATAAGAAGGATGACTGAGAGTTGGATTTTTTTCGGCTTGATACAAATAACTAACAGAACCAAGATGCTCTAACAAATCAGCGGTTGTCGAGAAACTAATAATTCCTATGACACAATTTCGAAACCACGCAATATTCATGTACTTGATAAAAAATTTAAGACATAAGAATATAATCCATGGCAAAAAGAAAAAAAGTGATAATCTCGTTATTAAAATTATCTGCTCAGTTGAATTTAGCAGTACGATAAAAATTTGACTGACAAATATAGCTAGAACAATATTTTCTTTTCTAAAAAAGAAATTAAAAAAATAAGTTGTTGCAATCATAAACACTATCGTTGCATAATGAATGTTTGTGGCATGCTCCTCCGTAATGGTTAGAGATATTTGTGTTATATAAATAAGAATGGTGCTATAAATAACCATCAAGGTTAGTTTTTTTGCTCGACGATAAGTGAAAATATTGCCAAATTGTAGACCCAAAGGTAGTGCATACTTCGTCAGGTTTCTATATAAAGACTCAAAACCCAAAATATAAAAATAAAGAAATCCCATAAGTACGAATAGCGAAAATCCCTCTAAATTACGCACAAACCATAATGGGGGGAAAATATGGTAAAGCACAGGATGCAAAACCCCGGTTGGTCCAATAACTAACAGGGCAAAGGTAAGAGTCACAAAAATCCAGATTTTTTTGTCCTTACTCTTTCCTATAAACAGTCCCCAGAGAGAGATAAACCATGGAAAAATACCAATATATAGATACATCTCAGATGATCTCCCCCATTCTCCTTTAACTCCACCCCTTATCCACCTATTTCCCCGATAATCTAATGTCTGCAAGAAATCCCACACGTTCATAAATGCTCCGCTAATGGAAATAGCTTGATAAGGCATTTTTATACCACCGCCACTGGATAACTCTGTACTACTGCTGATATAAGGTATATTCATTTCTATCTCTGCGCGAGCAGGAAAAACATAGTCGTCCTTATCCATCACAACCACAATATTTGGTAAAAGCATGAGTATTAATAAAATGCCTGAACAGGATATTTTCAAAACTAAATTTTTGGTACTAATCAACCCAATAAAATTTTCTTTTTTTACCAAAAAAGCTATCGAAAAGAAAAATAGATACGAAAGAATTCCAGCAAAAAAGTAAGATTGCCAACTAAGGCCAATAAAAAAAGCTAGCATTAGCCAATTCGCAAGAGAACTCTTTCGGTAAACCACTATCTTATAAAAAAATATCAGTGCATAAGGTGTCCAGATAAACTGATACAAACTAGCTGCTTGATGAAAAGATGAAAAAAAAATTGATGAAAAGAACAGTATGGGAATTAAGGAGTATTTAACAGCAGTAATTTTAATCAATGGACGAAAAAAGAGATATATGCCAGAAATCATGACGATGTTCTGCGTAACATGACACCAGTTGTATAGTAAGACGGCATCGTGGGTAAAATATTTTCCAATTAGCACAATTAGGAGGGGAATAGGACAAAGTAGTCTTTGAATAACAATCGAGAGATAAAATGGTTCACCGCCATGTGAAAAAGGATTCCATAGAGGAATCCTCCCATCAACTATATTCTCAGCAAAAAACTGAAATATGGGATAACCCCAATAGAGATGATCATGGGTAAAGGTTGTATTGCCATATAGCAGGAGTTGACGTAAGGTTAACACCAAAGTCAAGGTACAAAGTACAAATAAAGTCACTTCTTGTAGCACGGTATAATTTTTTCCGGCAAGAAAATCGCTTTTCATAAGCAACCCACCCAAAATTTTCAAATTAAATTGATAAACTAAAAACAATAAAACATATCACATTAATCCTGACCATTGCAGCGATTCAGTGCCTAAAAATCAGACCTAACTTATTATATTGACATTTTTATATATTTCCGCACAATTTTTCCAAAATTCCCGAATGGTGATTTTTCAATATCAAAAATTGTGCAACAAGGTCAAAAACCCATTTTGGCTGAGACATTGTTATGCCAACAGCCAAAAGGCTCATCATGAAAAAAAATATCAGAAAGGATTCGAAAAAAAAAACAACTGTCTTCATCAAAAAGTTCGCGCCGTGATCACATTAAAAAAGAGAAGAAAGAGCACCGTCGCCGTTATTTAACTTAAAGCTTCTTCGCCTTATTAGTCTCTTTTAAGGTAAATTCCATGCAATTTTTTTGGTTTCTTGCCTTGCAGGCTTCAATACGCTTTATTTCGTCCCAGATTGGAGCGAATCGTTTCATGATAAACCTTGTTCGCAGAGCCATCTTTTCTTCAGGAGTAGTCGACGGTGTGATGTTTGTTGAAGCATCTATGGCTTTTATAAGAGCGTCCGGCTTGTTAAACAAACCTGACACTAAGTTATAAGTTTCGCTTCTAACCCTCGATGAGAGATTGGTTGCCATCTGGGACGTCATCTCTCCGAAGGACTGCTTTACTGTAAAAATGATACGTTCTCCGAAAAGAGAAACCCCCGCGTATACTCCTCCGAAGAGGATGGCAAACAACAGGACGGTTTTTGTAGCAAAGGTCATTATATCTGCTAAGAAGGGATTAAACAGACTAGGACTAGCTCTTTTCTTGTTTTGTGGCAGGATGATTTCATCTTCGGCATCATTCTCCATAACTAACCTGAAATACTTTTCTTTTTCACTTTCCAATTCGGAATAAACCTTTGATAGATCGGTCCCCTCCTGGGCCAGGGATAATTCCGGGATTCTGACAAAGAATTTTCCATTAATCTTTTTTACTTTGGCCTGGTAGTCTAGGTCCATGTAGTGCTTTATCTTATCTTCGTGTTCCATAGTTCTCCTCAAAAATAACTATAATAACTATAGGCCTGACAGATTGAGAGCAATAAAAAGTGAATTGCCTGCAATAATAAGACAATTCCTAACTCATTTTCTGAAAACCTCCAATAGTTTTAAACTTTGGTTTCAAAATTAACATCAAAAAACTTTTTTATCAATATATTAGTGAAGTCATGTTCCTTTAATGCATTCTTTATCCTTATAGACGTCTCATCACCGTCCCCATAAGGTAATTTTTGGTTATGGATGCTGTTTTTTAAGTCCGTGGAAAGCTCTTTCCTAATAGCGGATAGGATATCCTCGGTTTTATAGCGGCAGGAAATAACGGATTTTGAATAAAGGCGTCCCTGCTGATGTGTTCTCATATTTACTGAAGGAATTCCTCTCAAAATTCATTTGGGTAATGATTTGTTAAGTTTTGCTCATGGAAATGATCTTCCTTTTTGAATGTCTCCATGAGGATTGACATTGGATCTGACATACTTTCTCCCTAATTTATAAAATGGTTGGTTTTGATATTTATATGTTAGATGAATTCGTGAGGTTGATCAGGAGGTCTTAACTGCAGTAGTTACTCCTTGCTATTGTGCACGAGTTTGAAAGAACCAAAGTAATTGCTCGACTAGCGCATGATCAGTGTGTTATTAAAACATATATTAAAAGTATTTGATGCTATATAACAGAAAGTGCCAGAATTACCGTAAAAGGGATGCTGTGGCGGTCACACACCGGATACCCTTGGAGAGAGTCTCCCAGAAGACCAGGGAAATTTTAAAACATTTTCGAGTAATCGCCACGTAATATAAAAGACTCGGTTTCATGCATAAAGGTACTGTATTACTTTGATTTAGTCGTTATATTGCTAGGTTTAACTATATAAACGATATGAAATATCAACAGGCGCATTAATAGATGTTCAATTTGTGTTATCCCTATGCAAACAGGACAATACTGAATATTCTTTGCGATTAAAATTAGATTGATACTGTTTTTTGTTAGCTATGCTTTCATATGAACAAGGTGTTTATTGAATGATATTCAAATCAATTAAGATGACATTTAATTTTATCTTTTCAAAAGGAATATTGATATTTTGTTTTTTTATATATTTGTTGTACCTGTCATGGCTAGCGCATCAGAGAAACTATGCAATGCAGGATTATTCACTTACATTTGACCATTGGTGGTACTTTTATCATAAACTCAGGCAATTTTCAATTGCACAATGGAATCCATATTACCTAATCGGAAGGCATGCTGTACAGTGGAATTATATTCCCTTTTCGTTTTTATTTGCACCTTTGTTCCTCATCCATGAACCTACTTTATCTCTATTTCACTGTATGAATATACTAAGTACTTTTTTTTCTTTTTCTAGTATATACCTTGTAGGAAGATTAGCAGGATACAATAAATTTCTTTCAATAGTCCCAATAGTGATTCTCGCCGGAAGTGGTTATAGGTATTGGACGTTTTTGCCTCACATGGGAAGTTTTCTTTTCTTTTTTCCAATTGGAATGATCCATTTGTACAATACTTTCGCTAGAAATGGAAAAATTTCGCCAAAAAATGCCTTGTTTCCAGTCCTATTTATTTCGATGGCATTTTGTGGCGCTAGGCTGGAACATATTTTTCATGGGGTTTTTTTTATTGGAATAACAATGATAGTTTTCTTTTTCCATTCGAAAGGAGAGTCTTCATGGAGAAAAAATATATTTTTTTTGGTTGGATTTATTGCAGTAATTCTAGCTTTAAATGCTTGGCATATCTCCCTCGTTGTAGACTCGGTTAAATCTAGCTTTAGAATATCCCATAAAGTTTCTCCCATAAAACTATTTAATTATACTATGTGGAAGTGGATACTGATTAATTTAATTTATCAAAAATATCTATTTTTTGCGATATTGAATTATTTTGTCTTTTATTTTTTTAAAACACTTCGGAAGAAGTGGAATATACATATTTACAAAATAATATTCCCTACAATAATGCTTTGTGAAGCAATTCTATATAAGTATTTCTTTTCCCTTTTTGAAGGGAGTTCTTTTTATGAGTATATAACTTTAAATTTCGGGCCATCAATAGGAGAAGATTTATTATGGTCATCAAGTGGTTTGATTTCCTTTTTGGTGCTTCTTATTTTTTTTTATTTTGAAAATAAAAAAATATTTGATGAAAAATTATTTAAATATATATGCATTTTATTTTTTGGCTTCTATGTTGTGCAGTATACTTTTCAATATTGGCCTGTAAATACTAACTGGCACTCTTTTTTTTCTAAACCTTTTCTATCGAGTATTATTGCTCTTGGGGTATTAAATTTATGGAGAAAGAATCGTCCTCCAATACTTGCCATACTTGTTATTTATCATTTAATTGGTGAGGAAGGTTCATTTATCCTTTTCGAGTTGTTTAATTTTCCTTGGAATTTGCCAAGAGCATCATTAGTAGAAATAACTTTTCAAGTGATAATTATTTTAGAGTCCCTATTTTTAATTTGGAAAATATTGGAAAAAGGTTTTGAAAGCCTGAACATTGGGATGACAAATATTATTTTTTTTAAAAAGGCTTGGATATTGTTATTAGTTATTTTTTCGTTCCTATATTTGGAAGATTTTATGTTACCCAGCAAAAAAGTAATTTTGACTGATAGTAATAGTTATGAGAAGGTTTACCTAAAAGATTTTCCTTTTGGAGAAACACCAGAAAAATACATTTATAATAATCCTAATGCCAGATCTTGGGTTGAGGAGGCTTTAAAAAATTCAAGAAATCTAAGGGAAAAAAATGGTGGCCTAAATAAACTTGAAAGAACGTTTGTTGATGATAATGTATTAATCTGGTCTTTGTATTTTAAATTTATGCCATCATTTTCTCAAACTCTCAATACTGCACCTATATATTCCAGTGAAGTCCCTAGACCGATGAAAGAACTAATATATGCGGCAAAAGGTAAGGAACTTAATATCCAAACTAAATATCATCCAGAGATGAATCCGATATTTATCGCATATTTTAAATATAACTGGGATCCCAATCAGGGTGACCCGTATGATTATATTAACCAGACTTCGGTAATGCCTCATCAAGTTAATGATAAAGTTATTTTCCAGATACTAGCTGAAGAAAATTCTGGGGTCACGAGGATATTTGCCGCAAAAAACGTAAAAAAGGTGCCTTCGGTGGTTGAAGAATACAGAGTATTAAGAGATGAACTTTATAAGAATGGCAATATTTCTGGACTAATTACGACATCTGACACAAGATTTGTGAGTGTTGACAGCAGCACAAACGAAAATAAAGGAATCTCTTCAAACATTGAAATCAAAAAAGATGAAGCAGAAATTATCCAAGTACATATAAAAAATACTGAAAAAGTTTTTTTAGCTTTAATGGACATGTGGGATAAGAATTGGATCGCATTCATAAACAAGAGAGAAACTATTGTGTATAAAGGATATATATCCAATAGATTCATTGAAGTCCCAGCCGGTGATAATCAAATAGAATTTGTTTATAAAAGCGATTACTTTAATATTTCAAAATGGGTTTCAGCTTTCATGTGGGTGGGGATAATATTGGCAATTTTTATTTTCATTAATCGATCAAAACGTTTTTTTGTCAATCATTTTAGATAAGAGGTTATTGTAGTAGTGTTGCGGTCAAAGGAAAAGGAGTTAGGTCGAAAATATAAATATCCTCGTCGGAATCCTATCAATGCAATTTTATATGTGGTTTCGAATGGCGTTATATGGCAAGACTTATCACCTAATTATCCCCATTGGAATAGTGTCTATTAATATTTTGTTGATCTATCAAGAAGAGACATTTGGAAGATCATTGACGAAATGCTTGCTGTCAAAGTCAGAGTAAAATATGGTCGAAATTAGATACAATCTCTTCTGTCACTTGATTCTCAAGGTGTTAAGGGACTGTGTTAATAAAGAATCAGGTGTTGATGGAAATAAAAAATAAAAGGCATAAAGAGACATATTATGATAGATGTTCTGGAGTTGATTGTTATGTGTGTTGTAACTACCGAGAATACCTCTGATATCAATACTGGCAGACGGATGGTAAATAATATTGAGGACAAAAATCTTTATCCTCGCCTTGAGAAAATTTTAGCTGATGGCGCATATCAATCCCTATGCGATGATTCATCAATAGATCTGGAAAAATCAACTGAAGACACTTCCATCAACGGATTTGTGCCTTTGCGTATTCGATCGAAAGTTGAGAGATCTTTTGCTTGGTTAGGACGAAATGGAAGATTGAATCGTAACTATGAAAGAGAACTTTTTTGTTCATGAACAAATCGTATATATCGCTAACATTAAATTGATACTTTTATATCTGGGGTAACATACTTGAATAACAGACGTTATTTTTCAACAGGCTCTAAAATATCGTGGAGTACTAAAAGATTTTCAAATTTTGCCAAGAATTTCCTTATTGCGATCACTCCTACATTGATCCTTTTATGGCCCATTTTCCTTAATAATTACATTCTTGATGGCCCAGCATCAGCAGAAATAAAGATGATTTTTGGGTTAAAAAGAGTCTTTAATGAAGCATTACTTAATTTCGAGTTTCCGCTATGGAATCAATTTATAGAATGTGGGAATGTGTTTTTACTATTTGGTTCAACGCCTTTTAATATCCTAACACCATTTGAAATATTGTTAAATGGACTCGATCAAAATGCGTCTGTTTTGGCATTAATCGCAATATCATATGTCACATCAACATCATTCTTGATGCTTGGATTTCATTTTATAGGGATTCCGTTATGGCTAGCAATACCCTCATCAATTATATTTTTTATAAATGAACCTATATCATTGCTTTCACATTTCCCATATGTTCATGCGTCAAATATGGTAACAATCACATTCCTAATAATATTGTTTGTTGCAAGAAAATTGGCACCAGTCAGATATTATATTCCTTTATTTTGGCTGACATTTATCATTTATTCTTTAGGAACAAAGCCAGAATTACTCCAAATGTTCTTAATAATAATCTGTGTATCTCTTGTATTTGAAGCAATTTCTTCACTTTATCATGGCACATCGGCCTTAAATACTTTGAGAATCTTTGTGAATGAGTTTGTAACATACATCGTAGTACCTATTCTAATTTATTCTTGGCAGATACCACAACTTGTATCTTTAATTAACACATCAACACATAGGATTCAAAATTCGGTAGAATCAATACAAAACAAGCTGGGTAATGTTATCTTATCATTCGGATTTTCTGTATCATTTCAAATAGTTGTTTGGTTGTTGACTATGACATCGATCATCCATGTTATAAATAAATTTGTAAAGCCGAAGGGCGCGTTTTTAAAATATGCGATATTGATATTTGGTATAATCGGATACCATTATACAATATCTATAGTGACGAGTTCTCTTTTTGAAGGAAGTTTGTTCATTCTTCCTAGTTATCTAAGCATCACGATCATTCTTTACTTAACCTACCAAAAAGCCATATTGAAAAGGTCAACATCATTATTTTTTTCTGATAATATGTTATTTAATTGGAAACATGTCATAAAATTCTCCTTATTTATAGGTGCACTTAATTCCTCTTTAAGTGATACAATGCTATTAAGAACAGGTTATACTCCTGAACTGACAATATTTGCTTTTACACAAAAGTACCTTAATCTACCGCTAAATATTTTCATTGTGTTTGTGATAATCAATGGAGCAGGTAGCTTCTTCTTTAGGAATATTAAAGAGATCCAGAATGACTTGATATCACTGTTCACACATAAATTGGGGCGTTTATTTATTATCTGTTGGATTATACGCGATATCTTTACGCTGCCGATTTTTGATTTCCTGAGTATTATGTATGTCAATCCACGAGATCTAGTTTTCTATGGATCTATTCCAGCCATATTTTTTGCATTAGGTTTTAGGAGCGTTCTACTTGACATACGACGAATGCCAAAAGTAAAGGCTTACTCTGTTTTTGTCCTTCTAATTTCTTTTTCATTTCTTTTCATTTACTCGTCATCACAATTATTCAACATCCAAGAGATGCAGGTAACTAGCAATGTAACATGGTACTATCCAAAAATGAGTGAGAGAAAATTGATTAGTGAAAATATGGAATTTTTAAGGCAAGACTATCATTCGAAAAAATTGGCGGAAAATGGCTTTATACGTACCATCACCATGGAAAATACCACATATGGTCCTTGTGGCAGTTTCTCATATGATAATATATATGATGCTTGGGGATATGCTTTTGTGAGTGATCATTGGCTATCATTATCCCGAAAAGCCTTCCCCCAAAAAACCAGCATATTCCCATTTCCCAGACCTTATCCTTATTCATTAATTGCGCGAAAAATATATGACTATCGAAATCCTACCCTGAAAAGTATTGATCTGTGGGATAAATATGGAGAGTGGTTATATCCTAAAAATGGGAACAGAAGCGATGTGAACCCGTTTTACCTTGAACTGATGAGAGTTGGTGTTATCTGGAGGTTTAACAACGCATCTTTAAATGTAAACAGAAATATAAGATTAGCAGAATATAAGTCAGGATTATCAATATTTCATCTAGTTCCAGATAAAAGCTTACGCAGATATGGAATATTACCTAAGGAACAATATCAATATTTGGAAAGTGCTTCATTTGAATCGAGAGACAGTAATGATATGATGAGAAAAAAGTATAATAAGGTTCTTTTTAACAGCGAGGATATGTCAGTAAGTGGCTATCAGGTGTTAGATTATAAAATCAATCACAATAACATGCAATTCACAATATCCGCTAAAAATGAGGGGTATTTAATAATATTTGATAGTTGGCATCCTCATTGGCGTGTGTATAAAAATGATAAGAAGGTCAATATGGATAGGGTCTTTGAAAATTTCAGGTCAATTGAAATTTCTGTGGGATTAAACAAAATTGTGCTTGAGTTTAAACCTCCATATTTTAATCTCTTTATATTCATATCAATAACCACTATTTTGTTTTGCTTGCAACAGTATATATCCCAACGGTACTATAGAAAATGAATATCTGAAGGTTGAGATGGCCTAGTATTCCGGACACTCCTTAATGCGGTAGAATGATGGGATCGCACCCACCAAACCCCGGTTCCAACCTAACGTGCGCAATTAACGCATTCGGCTGATGGCCCTATTACGACAGCCTGGGGTAGATAGCTCCCTTCAAAATATGAGAAAAATGACCCTATGATATTCAGATGCAAT
>JADFZC010000261.1 GCA_015232735.1 Oligoflexales bacterium
TTAAAAAATGTCAGACTCGAATCCAATCGCTTCGGATTTGAACCGGAAATAACTGCCAAGATTGCCAGACTTAAAATAAGAGTAGCTGAGGTACCCATTTCCTATTATCCGAGGAATTACCTGGAAGGTAAGAAAATCACCTGGAAAGATGGGATCGCGGCAATACGTCACATCATATATTTCAATTTCATCGGGGAATTGTCAGAAAAAATCTATCAAGGGGTGCCAAAAAAATATTTATCCACCAAGACTCAGTGGTTGTGAAAATGCTGTTTGCCTACTTTTTCCTTGTCCAAAGAGTGACGTCCATAGGGCCAAAAAGCCATCCCTCGAGTTTTTTCATCTCGTCGTGCGTCCTGCCTTGAAAATGTGAAGTGAGATCAATTCTCTTGTCCCCAAGATCGACAGGATTGAACTCAAGGATATGAGTCTCTGAAAATCCTACATCATCCGCCATGAACCTGATCAGATCGGGATGAACGGGTTTGCTGTGGGTAGGGTCTAGATAAAATTGCCTTGAGCTGATCCATGCTGAAAAACATGATGGGGTCTCCACAAAAAAAGCCCCGTTTTTTTTCAAAACCCTGTAGGCCTCTTTGAACATTCTCCAGGTATATCTTACAGGAAGATGTTCAATCACATGAAGACAGCATATCGCAACGGCTGAATCGGATGGCTGGGCCTTTAAAAAATCCAGAATATCGGAGTGGTATACTTCATGTTCATGGCGTTTTGCCGTTTTTACGGCATCTATGGAAGAGTCAACTCCGACAACGTCAAGACCAAGTTCCCTGCAGAAGGTCAGAAACTCGCCCCTTCCGCATCCAAGGTCGATAAATTTTCCCGGGCCTGTTTCCTTTTTCACCTCGCCGAGAAGACTGGTGTATCTGTCCCTGATTCTTTGGGTGATCAGTGCCGCTTCTCCCCGGTACCTGTCCTCGAACCGGCCGTAAAACTCATCCCATTCATAATCCGAACTGTAAAACTCAGGGGAATTCAGGTTGCCCTTCAGCTGGTCATTTGTAATGAAGTCCTTGAATAACCACGACTTGAAACGGGAAAGGAGAGGCATGACAGGTTTCCCTCAAATTTTTGTGAACTTTGACATAATTTAGGCTTATATTTATTGCAGGTAAAAATGATTTTGGCAAGAAGAGAGCTTTTATTTCATTTACAATATTTAAAAATATTAATAAAAACTAAGAATGAAAAATACCAGTTTTTCCTCATCGTTAAGTAAAAAGCTAAGAATCGGGCTGGATCTGCACAATTTGTCGGCAAGGGACGACGCCATTGTGAGAACGGGGATTCAGCAGGTTGTTTTTCATTTGCTTTCGGCCCAATACAGATTCAGAAAAAAGTCCATGGATGAGAGCGTCGAGATTATTCCGCTCCCTATGCTACCCTTTAAGGTAGGAAGATCGCGCTTTTCTGATATCGTTCCGCTTCACGGCAACAGCACGCCCTTTGTTCTTTCGGAAACTGAGAAGGAGTTTGGTGTACCCAGGGAGGATCTGTGGGCCGACGATCCTTCTCCGGATGGGACCAGGTGGAAGCAGAGCAAATTTTACAGGGTTGCCGCCACGCTTGACTGGATAATCTTCACGGGGCTGTGTGATTTTCGTTTTATGATAGAGGAGATAAGGAGGTTCAATCCAAAAATCAAGGTGGCTGTTTTGATTTATGACCTTATTCCGCTTATTCTCCCGGAAACGACGGCAAAAGGCATGAGCCAGTGGTTTTACAGAAGCATTGTGAACTCAATATTCCACGAAGTTGACATCATTTTTACTGATTCAAGGCATACCGCAATAGACTGTGAAAAATATTTTTCAAGACTTTTGGGACGGAACATCCCCATCATATCGTCACCCATATCTTCGGAAGTCCCATCAATATGCGATGAGGATCTTTCGGTGGCTCATGATCTTCTGGATTCTCTGGGGGTTGAAAAAGGGAGGTATTTTGTCTGTATAGGGACAATCGAGCCCAGGAAGAACCTGAAGATAGCCATTGTTGGATTTCTAAGGGCTCTTGAGCTTTTTCCGGAACTTGGAGGCTATAAGCTTCTTTTGATAGGGACCAGGGGATGGAACGCCGTGGACAGTGAACTCAGGGAACTTATCGGGATAAAGAAATCCAATATTATGCTGCCCGGTTATCTTGAAAAAAAGCAGATGGAAATTGCGATCTTTTTTTCAAGCGCCCTTTTGATGCCGTCCCGTTATGAAGGATATGGGATGCCGCTCAGACTTGCGCTTAACCTTGGGGTTCCGCTCATAACCTGCATCAACAGTTCCCTGCCTGAGGCTTCGGGGTTTGAGGCATATTACTCGAAGACCGACTCTCCTGATGAGATAGCCCTTATACTGAGACTCGTCGCAATTGACGGAAAGGCGGCATATCAGGCCGACAGTAATCTATCGAAGCTGAACCAGAGGGTTCAGAATGAGTGGTTTTCACTTTTTAAAAATTGGATTGAGGTCCTTAAGAATTATTCAGGGATCAAATCCGATGCGGATAACGGAGATATTATTCCATCGTTTCCCCAATATTGCAGCGCAAAAGAAGGAAAAAGCCGGGGCGGCCGGCAGAAAGTCAAGATTGTACTGGAACTTCATAATCTTTCCCTGGAAGTCGACAGGTTTGAAAAGAGCGGCATACAGTCGGTGGTTTTCAATCTGCTTGCCACAATTGCCGATATCCGCGGGGAGTACAAGGATGCGGCTGAACTGATCTGCCTGCCGCTTCTGCCCGATGACCCATTTTTTGTTCCGACCTATGCTCCAAGCGTCAGGATATCGCCCTCCGTGATAAAGGAGGTGGAAAAAGAGGCGGGGTGCGACGGAGAGGATCTATGGGGATTCAATTTGGGGAAATTGAATTATCAGGTGGACAGCCGTAAGTTCATGGATCTTGTAAAAGACAGCGACTGGTTTTCAATAACGAGCCAGTTTGATGTGAGAAGGGTCTACCGCTATCTGACGGCCGCCTCGCAAAATGTCCGGATATCACATATTGTATATGATATAATCCCTTCTATTGCCGGAATATTTGTTCCCAAGACTCTTGAGGACTGGTTTACCCAGTCGTATTTGGGCTCAGTAAGAAAATACAGCTCGCTGGTGAGCTGTATTTCAAGGCATAGTGCCATAAATTTCCTCGATTCACTGGAAAACAGGGATAAAATTGCTTTTCCGGTGTATTCTCAAAGGCTGCCGGTTGATGAGTTTTTTCTGCCCGGTCTTGAGAAAAGCTCGAGACGTCCCTTTTCTGGAGAGATGGGCAGGTATATTCTTGTCATCGGAAACACGGATCACAGGAAAAACATCAAGAGGCTTATAGATGCTTTTTTGCATTTACATCAGAGATATAAACGGGATGTCATGGACCTGAAACTTGTCAGCGTCGGGCCAAAGGTCTGGAGGACCTCAGATATCATGGAAAAATTTACAGCATCTTCCGCGGATGTTCCTCTTTTGGAACTTGGTTATGTAGATGAGCAGATGCTCAGGGACCTGATTTCAAACAGCAGCGGCGTTGTAATGCCAAGCCGCTATGAGGGTTTTGGTCTGCCGCTTGCCCAGGCTAGGAGCTTAAATATTCCCGTGATGACATGTGTCAATTCAAGCCTTCCGGAGGTCAGCGGCCTCTCGGCGGTTTTTGTCGACCCTTTGAATATTGAGGAAATGGCGCTTGGACTTCTTGAACTTTCAAGAAGGAGGAAGATTGAAAACGGTGGAGACGCCAGTGACAGTTGGAAAAGTTATGTCAGAGATTTTATTGAACTTCATCTAAAACATCTGTGATGATCCATTTGGGAGTTGTCGAATGAGTACAGTTTCAAAATATATTGAGCCGGCAAGACCGATAATTCATAAATTCAGAAGTGTGGCCTATGCTGTTTTTGGTCTAAGCCAGTTTGTTGCCAAGGTTGAGGAAGCACGCAGGGAGATTGCCGGTATCAAGGAACAGCTGAATGATTTTATCGGCAATATGGAGGGGGGACACAGAAGGGAGGTTGAGGGAGACTTGTTTACGCTTGCTGACCGGATAGCAATACTTGAGTCCCAGATAAACTGGAGACTCTACGGTATTCCCTCCCGGATTGAGAATATCAAGTTGGAACAGGTTAATATCCTCGCTGGAGCGGGGGATGTCGAAAATGCCCTGGAGCTGCTCAGAAGACAGATTACACCTGTGGATTTTGACAGGCTTCTGGAGGGGATTCCAAAGAGGATTGAAGGAAGCGCTTTCCTGTTTCACGGGGACAGCAGGAAAGAGCTTGATCTTTTGACTGAAAGGTTTTCCGGCGATGCGGATCTCAGGATTTTTTTCGATTCGTCGAACCTTTTTAAAACGGACCCATCCGGAAGTGGGGGCATTGAAGGCAAATGTCAGACCATCAAGGTCTCTTTGTCGAATGTCGCGGCGTGTTTCAGCAGGCCGGAATATGGATTCATATGGCTTTCAGGTTCACTTGAGAGGATGACGGCTATTCAGGGGCAGATTCTTTGTGCGCGGGTCCACAAGGGTCTTGTTGACGGGGGGATCTGCTCAGGATTTTTTCTTGATTATGATGAGTGTGATGCCGGCAAATATTGGCTCGATCCAAGGAGGCTTCGCCCAATTACAACAGGATTTATGGAGTCCCTTTTGAAATCA
>JADFZC010000262.1 GCA_015232735.1 Oligoflexales bacterium
AGAAGGATTATGTTGCAAGAGAAGCATACTGGGAACAGGTGCAGGGGAAAGGGGTTGTTCCATGAGTTCAAACGGCAGCAGGAATAAAAGATCAGGGAAGAAAAAATGGGCTCTGCTATTTGCTGTTGTTATTGCAGGTGTAGGGTTGTACGCGTTTTATGCTTCAAAACGGGCGAAGGAAAAAGAAAAGCCCGAGTATATCGAGGCAAAAGTGGAGCGGGGCAGCATCGATGTTACCATTCTTGCCACCGGTGTGGTTCAACCTGAAAACAGGCTTGATATAAAACCTCCCGTTGCAGGCAGGGTGGATACCATTCTCGTAAAGGAGGGGCAAAGGGTCAGAAAGGGTGATACCCTGGCGTGGATGAGCTCAACTGAAAGAGCGGCGCTTCTTGATGCTGCGAGGTCCAAGGGTGAAGAGGAATATAAACATTGGGAGGAGCTCTATCGTCCAACTCCTATTCTTGCTCCCATCAATGGAACCATAATTCAGAGAAACGTGGAATCAGGCCAGACCTTCACAACTCAGGACGCGGTATTTGTCCTTTCCGACCGCCTTACGGTCAAGACGCAGGTGGATGAGACGGATATTGCGGAAATAAAGCTGAAGCAGCCGGCCAAAGTTGTTCTTGACGCCTATCCTGATAAGGAGATTGACGCGCATGTGGACCATGTGGCGTTTGATGCAAAGACCGTGAACAATGTCACCAACTATATTGTTGAGGTGTTGCCTGATCAAACACCTGATTTCGTTCGCAGCGGGATGACTGCAAACGTCACTTTTTTTGTGAAGTCCAAGGATAATATCCTTGTCGTGAAGAGCGAATTTGTAAAGGTGGAGGATAACAGATATTCGGTTCTTGTAAAAGGTGACGGAAATGAACAGGTGAAGGAGCGCAGGATTGAAGTGGGCGTTAACGACGGCCAGAAATTCGAGATTGTAAGCGGTCTTTCCGAAAATGAGGTTATTTTTGCGGTCAAACTGAAAAAAAAGGGAGACAAGCAAAATATTGCAAACCCGTTTACGCCGATGGGCAGGATAGGCGGAAAAAAGGGCAAAGGCGGCCCTCCACATTGATAAGTCAAGTTTTGTATGATTGAACTTACGGGCATAACCAAATATTACCAGATGGGCGAAAACAGGGTGAATGCGCTCGATGGGGTAGATATTACCATTGAGGACAGGGATTTTATTGCCATCATGGGGCCTTCCGGTTCAGGAAAATCAACGCTGATGCATATCCTCGGTCTTCTCGATGTGCCATGTTCCGGTTCGTACAGGCTTGGCGGCCGTGAGGTTTCGGGACTTTCGGAGGATGAACTTGCAATATTGAGGCGTGAAGAGATAGGTTTCATTTTTCAGCAGTTCAACCTTTTGCCAAGGCTTAACGCCGTGGAAAACGTGGCGCTTCCCCTGCTCTACTCCAGCAGGTTCTCAGATTTTGGCTTTCCCATGGAACTTTTGGGGAAAGTAGGACTTTCGGACAGATATTCACACAGGCCGAATGAACTCTCCGGAGGACAGCAGCAGAGAGTCGCGATAGCAAGATCGCTTACAAACAGGCCCAGGATGATTCTGGCGGATGAACCGACTGGAAACCTCGATTCCTCAAGCGAAAAAGAGATAATGCGAGCACTCAGGGAGCTTAATGAGCAGGGAATTACCATCATTATTGTTACCCATGAGGAGGATATCGGCAGGCAGGCAAAAAGGCTTGTGAGGATGCGGGATGGCAAGATCCAGTCGGATGAGAGAATAGGAGAGATTAAAAAGCCCGATGACGCGGAAGGCTCCTTAAAAAAGTCGAAGGCAAGGAGCATGAGGTTCAGGAGGCTGTGGGAGCATTTTCTGCAGGGTATAAGGACTCTTATGTCAAACAAGGTCAGAACCGGCCTATCCATGCTTGGGATACTTATCGGCGTCGCGGCGGTGGTCGCCATGCTCGCCATTGGAAGAGGGGCGCAAAAACAGATCGAGTCGCAGCTGTCATCGCTCGGGTCAAACCTTCTCATCCTGCAGAGCGGTTCCATGAGACCGGCCGGTGTTTCCATGGGATCAAACACTGTTACGAGATTGAAGGTTGAAGATGCAGAAGATATTGCCGCCAATATTTCCGGACTCAGGGAGGTGGCGCCAGTAATAGACGGGCGGGTTCAAATCACTTACAAAAATAAGAACTGGAACAGTACGGTCATAGGAACGACGCCAAATTATGTGAAAATCCATGATTCCAAGGTTGAAAGCGGCCATATTTTTTCAGAGGATGACAACAAAAAGAGAAGACGGCTGGCTGTCATTGGAAAGACGGTAATCGGAGAGCTTTTCGGTGAAAAAAACCCGATAGGGGAGATGATAAAGATAAACAAGGTCAATTTTCTTGTCACCGGAGTGCTTCCGGAAAAGGGATCAAGCGGTTTCAGGGACCAGGATGATCTCGTTATCATTCCTATAGAGACGGCTCTCCACAGGCTTCTTGGAAGGCTGTACATAAAGCAGGTTGAGATTGAGGTCGCTGACGCAAAGGATCTGGAAAGCGCCCAGGACCGCATCTTCGATTTAATGATAAAGAACCATAAGGTGCCCAAGTCCCAGGAAGAGGATGCATTTACAATTCGCAATCTGGCCGATATCCAAAATGCCCTGTCGGCCAGCAGCAGGGTGATGTCGCTTCTTCTTGCCTCAATTGCCGCAATTTCTCTTCTTGTCGGCGGGATAGGAATAATGAATATCATGCTTGTGTCCGTGACGGAACGAACGAAGGAAATCGGACTGAGAAAGGCAATAGGCGCAAAGCGCGGGGATATTCTGCTTCAATTTTTGATTGAGTCTGTAGTGATAAGCGCTGCCGGCGGAATTCTCGGAATAGCCCTTGGATGGTCGATAACTGCTCTGATTTCCATGATAACCGGCTGGCCTACGTCTGTATCTGCCGATTCTGTTCTTTTGTCGTTTTTCTTCTCCGCAACGATCGGGATTGTTTTTGGAATATATCCGGCAAGAAAGGCCTCGATCTTGAATCCGATAGACGCGTTGAGATACGAGTGATCTACAGCCTGAAACTTCGCAGGTAGTGCATCAAAAGCGGCTTTGAAAGCACAAAGCCTTCATCTTCCTTGTAGATATCGGCATTGTCGAGAAGCTTCTCTATGATTCCGCGCAATCCCTGAATGCTGATATTGAGTTTTTGGGAAACTTCCTTGGAATATGGATGCGGTATTATGCCTCTTTTTGCAAGGTATGTGAGAAAGCTTCTTTCTTTCATCGTATATAACTGAAGGTAATTATCAAACTCACTTTGTCTTCGTTCCACAAGTTCCCTGATGAAACCATCGATGTCCGGCGGGGAAACAGTGAAAATCTTATCGCGTCCTTCCTGAAATTCCTCGAGTTCTTTCTTCTTATCCATATAGTGGCCAAGGATATGTGCTGAAAGCATGTTTATTGCCTCAGGATTGCGATTGAGTGTTTTTTGAAGGTAGACGAGCGTATCGTCGGATGCGCTCAGGATACCATCCCAACGTTCCAGTATGTATGGGTTATATTCCTCAAATTTAATATATTGTATATCAAGCCTGTCTCCCCAGTTAAAGAAAGGAGCGTTGGGCTTTTGAAATATTTTTGTCAGCAGATGTCTTTTCGACCCCATAAGAATAATGGGGATGTCAAATCTGAGGTTTTGAAGGGATTCTCTTAAAAGGGCTTCCGCCTGAGGCACTGAGGCCACATCCTGAAATTCATCTATAACGATAGCCGAGGGAATTCCCGTATCGAATATCGCCTGGACATTCTCAAGAATCTTTCGAAAATCTATAATATTGTCTTCTCCGGACCCTGTCGAAAAACTTACTGATGGCGTTCCGTTGGATTCCATGGAAATTGTGGGTCTGATTCCCTTCAGTGTGGAAAATAGAGAACTTACGGCATCTTTTATAGGGAAGGATTTGCCATAGGCCTTGTTAAAATAAAGGGTGAAGCGTTCGGACATCTCTCTGAGAGTAGTGATTCCAAAAAGCTCGATGTATAAGAAAAATCCCGAAGGATTTTTTTTGTGCCAGAGTGGTTGTATCACATTTTTAATAAGGGAAGTTTTGCCAGAATCCCGGCGGCCATAGATGACGAGTTTTCCATGGTTGTCCAATGTTTTTGAAACAAACATTTTTTCATGAACCATGTTGCAAAGGTTTTCTTCGTCTACCAATGTGTTATAAATAAATTTTTTTCTCACTTGAGAAACCTCCTTTCTCTTCAACGCAGGTTTTAATGAGTATAATAGCTGTTTCGGATGATATAAAGGATTACTTTATAAACTAAAACAGCAAAATTGAAAATATATTTATAACATGTTGATATATAAGTAATATATATACATAGCCCACACAGAAAAAATATAATCCAATAATTTATAAGCAAAAAAGTATCTTTTTGGATAGTGTATATTAACCTGCTTATATATTTAGATAAAGTTTAATTAGCTGAGAGGGATGCATATGTAAAGATAAAATAGATAAATTGGACAATAGTGTCTCTACGGAAACGATAGTTTTTTTTATCCAAAGCTTGAGTAAATTCTCCTTAGACACAAATTCACGGGGCTGAAACTAGTAGGCCAAAAAAATAGCAAAACATATCATTC
>JADFZC010000263.1 GCA_015232735.1 Oligoflexales bacterium
GATCTTCCGGCAGAAGGATATCCGGATTATCTTCTTTGGCTTCGATATGACTTTTTGACATCCTCCCTCCACTAAACCGCTAAAGCGGTTATAGTGGGGGATTCCTGCGGCACTCCAGCACGCAGCGTTTGATGCCCCAAACGGAGAATGTTCCTTGCAGCGTTTACGTCACGATCATGGACCGTGTCGCAAACGCTGCAAACCCACTCTCTTATCCCTAGCCCTTTGACCCCTTTCGGGGCACTATCTGGAATAATACCACAACAGCTACAGGTTCGGGTTGTGTCGCGTTCATTCACGACAACCAGCACACCATGCCGCCTTATGGCTTTATATTCTAACATGGTGCGAAACGACGACCAGCCAGCATCGAGTACTGACTTCGCCATTTTTGTTTTGGTCAATTCTTCGCCACCGACATCGCCGACAACAATCAGACCATTATTTTGAACAAGCTCATGGCTGAGCTTGTGGAGATCATCTTTACGTTTATTACTTATTTTGGCGTGAATAGTCTTTGCTAGTCTATTTTTCTTTTTATGTTGCGCCTTTCCTAACTTGTATTCATAGTGGCGAAACCATCTGCCTATATCTGTTTTCTTGCCATTCGATTCGGTTACAAATGTTTTGAGTCCTAAATCAAGACCAACCTCTCCATTTCCAGCAGATCTTTGTTCTTCCACTTCACATTGCAAATTCAGATACCATCTACCTCTAGAATCTTCACAGATAGAACCACATTTGATTTTTCCTTCGATCTCTCGGCTTTTCCAAAACTTGAACTCATTCTTGTTGTGGATTAGAACGCCATCTTCAATTCGTATACCATCTTTCCCTAATGGAATCCATCCGAGTGATTTTTTGCCTCTCCATCTTAGCTTTGACTTTTTGAACTGACTTCTTCGCGTTGCATGCTCGTATGCAACAAGTTGTACAGTTTGACTGTGAAGTCCAAGGTCTTTAGCTGAACCCTTTACAAGGGGATTGAAATCATATTTGGTAAGCCATTTTCTTGACTCCTTGTATACCTTAGCAGTTGTTTCATTGCAATAATTCCAAAGAAAACTGACAGACCTTGCCATCGAAGAGAGTATGGATTTAATTGATTCATCTTTGACTCTAAAAGAATAGGTCAGAATATTTTCTTTTCTCTGTTCCTTGGACATAAAATTCACCTTGCAAAACTTTCGATAACAAAATACAACTTACCAAAAAGGAGTATTTAGTGTCAACAGTAAAAATAAAACTAAGATCACATCATAATTGCGTATATTTTCTTACATATCATTTAGTGTTAGTAACAAAATATAGAAGGAAGTGTTTTACTAAACAAATATTGAATAGACTAGAGTCTTTGACAAAAGAATTATGTGAGAAATGGGATATAGAACTAAAGGAATTCGGTGGGGAATCAGATCACATTCATCTTTTGCTATCAATGCATCCTAACGTGATGCCATCAAGGTTTGTGAATAATCTAAAAACAGTTACAAGCAGGCTTATTCGAAAAGAATATACTGAACACATGAGAAAGTTTTACTGGAAACCACTATTATGGACTAGGGCTTACTGTATTATCACAGCTGGAGGTGCTCCATTGGAAACACTCAAGAAATATATTGAGAATCAATCGGAGCCTAAAGAATAATGCGGAGGCCAGCGGCAATTCATCTCCCTCCAATACTCCTTCACCTCGTTACTCGGCTCAGTCCGTTTCTGGAGGGAGAATTCTTGCCGAAGAATGTTAAAATTCATTTTACCGCGTCAATGCCGGATATGAGTGGCTTCAAAGGCTGTGAGAGCCTGTTGAAAAAGCCATGACTCGGCGTTGCTCGTCGCCTAAAAAATCCTCATTTACCAGTGGGTAAACTCCGGTTTTCTTCCTCCTCGCGCCTTGATTCCCGGCTTTTTCAACAGGCTGTGAACCTCCTCAGCCTCAGCGCATTGCCCACAACAGAAACCGAACTCATCGCCATGGCCAAAGCCGCAATCATTGGATTCAGCATCGGCCCGCCAAACAGCTTGAGAAGACCCGCGGCTACGGGTATTCCCGCCGAGTTATAGAAAAGTGCCCAGAAAAGGTTTTGCTTTATGTTTTTCAAAGCTGCGCGGCTTAACCTTATCGCAGTGACAATTTGAAAAAGCGAACCCTGCATCAGAACAATATCGGATGTCTCAATGGCCACATCGGTGCCTGAGCCTACCGAGATTCCAATATCCGCTGCAGCCAGCGCAGGGGCGTCATTTATTCCGTCGCCGACCATGGCGACTATTTTTCCTTCCTTCCTCAGTTTTTCAATGCACGCTGCCTTATCCTGCGGCAAAACCTCCGCTACCGCCTCCTTAATGCCGACTCGGGCGGCTACCTCAGACGCAGCATCCCTTCCATCGCCCGATAAAAGGACAGTACGTATCCCCATTTCAGTCAAAGCGCAGACCGTCTGCGCAGCATCGTCGCGTATCATGTCCCTTATCCCCAAAAGCGCGGCAATTTCCCCGTCCATGACGACATACGTAATACTCATCCCGCGCCTTGCCAGCGGGAGCGCCTCAGGAAGATCGCTGTCCCTGACTTTCAAATGTCGTAGAAGAGAAAGGTTTCCTATTGCGACGGCATGGGCACCGGCCGACGCGACAACCCCCATGCCCGGATGGGTCTCGATCTGCGGTGCCGGATCAATTTCAATCCCTCTGTCCCTGACGCCTTTTACAATAGCCGCAGCTATTGGATGACTGGCCCCCTGTTCGACCGATGCGGCAAGACCAAGGACAGTCCTCTCATCGCTGCCGCCGAGCATCACCACCTCGGCAAGGGATGGACGTCCTTCGGTCAATGTGCCGGTTTTATCGAAAACAACAGTATCGATCCTGCATGTCTGCTCCAATATGTCTCCACCTTTATAAAGTATTCCAAGCGAGGCGCCTTTGCCAGTGGCGACCATGATCGCCGTAGGAGTGGAAAGTCCCAGTGCGCACGGACACGCAATCACCAAAACAGCGACAAATACTTTCATTGAAAATACAAATCCGCTTCCAGCCAGCAGCCATAAAGCCGCCGACACGACAGCAACAGCTATTACCAAAGGAACAAAATAAAGTGAAATCACATCGGCAAGCCTTGCTATGGGCGCTTTCTTCCCCTGAGCCTGCTCGACCATCTTTATTATCTGGGACAGAACAGTGTCGCTGCCGACCCGGGTTGCAACCATTTCAAGAGTGCCATTCTGGTTTATGGTGGCACCCGTGAGGCGGGCTCCCGGAAATTTTTTTACGGGAACAGGTTCACCTGTAATCATGGATTCGTCCACATAACTTTCCCCCCTTGCAACTTCGCCGTCTGTCGGTATCCGGTCCCCGGCTCTGACAAGAAGAACATCTCCAGGCCTGACTTTCGACAGATCAATAACCTCTGTCCGGCCTTCCTCCTTTATTAAAATGGCTTCGTTCGGCCTAAGCTCCGAAAGCTTCCCGATAGCCGCCGACGCCCTGCCTTTACTCAGATTCTCCAGAAACCGTCCAAATAAAATAAGGATGATTATCGTCGCGGAGGTTTCATAATAGAGCTGATCGACCAGATGCGACTCTCCAGCATAAATGCCTAAAGTATTCCATACACTGTAAATAAATGCCGAAGCGGTACCGATTGCGATAAGGGAATCCATATTTGGCGCAAGATTCAGGAGGGCTGAAAATCCACTGCTGTAAAATGAAAAGCCTGCAATTATCACAGGTATTACAAGAATAATCTGCAGGGCTGCAAAAAACCTGGGATTTGCGTGTCCCGATAAAATATCCGGCATGGGAATACCAATCATATGACCCATGGCGATCAAAAACAGCGGTATCCCGAAGGCCGCTGCGGCTATTAGCCTGTTACGATAGTAGATCATTTCATTTTTTTTTATTACAGGCCTTTTCGTTTCGTCTGAAACAATGGATGCCATGTAGCCTATCCTGCCGATCTCCCGAATTATATCCGGGCTGTCAATCACTGAGGGATCAAAAGTGGCCACAGCCTTTTTTGTCAGAAGATTGACCTGAATATCGTTGATCCCTGCAACCTTTTTAAGGCCGTGCTCGATCCTTGCCGCGCAGGAATTGCAGTTCATTCCCTCGATTTCCATTGTTATTTTCGCAGGCATAGAAATTCCCTCCAAAACGATGGCAATCCCCAGTGGGAAGGATATCCCCATATCTGCAATAATGGAACATTTTTTTGGATATTCATGCGCTGACAAGATTGATGGAAGAGTTCCCAGGCCAGCCTGGTCTTTGTGAAATATCAATGTCCAGGGCAAGCTTGAGCGCCTCGTGCGCGTACTCGACAAATTCAAAATCAAGCTGTTCCCTTATCTCATCAGGTATGTCCTGAAGATCCTTCTGGTTGCGTCCCGGCAGTATCACCTTTTTTATCCCTGCCCTGTGTGCGGAGATAACCTTTTCCCTGATGCCTCCGACAGGCATTATTATGCCCCTGAGCGTTATCTCGCCGGTCATGGCAATAAGAGGATTCACTTGGCGTCCGGTAAACAGGGAAGCCAGAGTCACAAGTATCGGAAGCCCGGCAGAGGGACCATCCTTATGTATTGCCCCGGCCGGAACGTGTATATGAATATCCCTTT
>JADFZC010000264.1 GCA_015232735.1 Oligoflexales bacterium
AAGAGAGATCCCATAAGAAAGGAAGAAAGAATTCAAAAGAGAAAGAGTCTTTCCCTTCATAAAAAGGAAGAGCCTGTAGGGAGTGAAGAATCTTGTTCGAACGAAAAGCCTTCGGATTCTCATCCCACTATCGTGGGTAAAAAAGAGTATATCCCGCAAAAAATAAGAAGAGATCTTCTCAAACGTGCGGATTATCAATGTGAATATGTCTCAAATGATGGAAGACGCTGCACTTCAAAAATACATTTGGAGATGGATCATATCTTTCCAGAAGCGTATGGAGGAAAAGCACAGCCTCTGAATCTTCAGGTCCTCTGCAAATCTCATAACCTGAGAAAGGCTGAACATGATATGGGAGAAGAATTTATTCGCTCAAAAATTCTCAGTGCACCCTATCATCAAACCACTTTTTCACTGGGAAGGGCCGATGGGGCGGCTCCTTCCCAGTGAAAAAGTCAGGGCGGCGGGTAGATGTTTGATGATCCTATTTGTTTCTTCGCCGTCCTCACGTAGATTATACGGAATTTATATCGGTATTGCTCCAAATGAGAAAATAGATATCTTAGGCAGTCATTTAAAAACCAGGCTACAAGCGAATTTTAAGGTCTGAAAATTATTGTTCAGCAAGAGCTGAATGTTTGCCATTAAAAGTGCCTTTCCGCTGTAAGCGAAATGCTTTTGATGCCGTTTGGACGCAGCCATTCCGACCGAGTGCAAAATGGCGGTAGTTAAATGATTTTTTGAATGTTTTTATCTTTTATTTTTTTTAAATATTGTGTATGTGGGAGCAAGCTGCAAGTTTTGACAGGTCTTTTGACCCCAACAATCAGAAAGGAAAAAATTATGAGAATCAATGAATCAGCTCCAAAGGGAGCGGCCGTGCATTTCGATGCAGGTTTGAACGATAATGACACTCTTAGCGCAATCGCCCATAAGCCGCGCGCCTGTGCAGGCCGGGCCTGCGAGGCCGTGTCCGGATTTAAAAACCCGGGCAGCGCGGTTTCTGAAAGCAATCATCTGAATCAGCTGGGAAGCGCTTCTGTGGAAGACAAAATGTTTTACCGCTATCCTTTGACCGAGGTCCGTATCCAAGGCTCCGGCAGCCTTACCCCTTACTACAATCAGTCAGCTGCGGCCGGAGTGTCTTCCGGTATTTTTCACGGTTCCCCATTCAACAATGGGCCAGGCTGGAGCAAAAATCCTTTTGTAGTCTATGCAGGAAGTACAGGATCGATTGCAAACGGCGCGTTGCCCAGACTGGAAAACTACTACAGCTTCAACTGGGGGATTCGGCTGAATGCTGAGAACGGTGAAATTCTGCTCCAGCGTATTGACGGCGATCACATGCTAAACACCCTCTTTATTCCCCCTCGAAGTGGCGGAAACGCTGCTGAGTATGCCGGGGCGCTTAACCATCTTTTGCAGGGAGTCCGAAGGGCGCGGGATGGTGAAATCAACAATGAGATGATCGGAAAAAAATGTCCGGAGCTGGCAGGCACGGTGGCTTATCTTGAATCCGTCAGGCGTGAAGTCATGCCGCCATATCTTTCAGACGCCCAGGCAGAGCGGTCTTTTGTCGATTTCGTTCTCAGGAATGAAGCAGCCCAGGCGAAACATTAACTGAATCCGCTCCCGCGGCTCATTCACGCCGCCTCAGGCGGCTTTCCCTTGGAACTGAGCCGACGGGTCAGGTCTCTATGGTGTAAACTGGATGCCGGCCGCTGCAAAACGCCCGTGATGGCTGAAGCTGAGTGAAATACCGGCCCCCGATCCATTCAAAAAAACCTTGGGAATTCCATTTGAACCTTTCAAAATCGCGATTTCCCCGTATCCGCACCGCAAACATCGCGAAATCATCCTCTTTGCCAGCATCCTCACGGCAAGAGACTCTTCACACCTGATCTCAGACATCTCATCCCCTGAGAAGGAATTTCTTTCAGGAAAATTCTCATTCAAAATATGAAGAGTTCTTGCTGTTTCATGAAACGACCATGCGCTTTCATCCCGCGTGAGGCAAAAGACGAAATTGCGGTTTATCTCGAAATTCAGAAAGACAGTATCACCGTCATAAATGACCTGACCGTTCCTGTCATCATAAACAAATCTGCATGGAATAAAGGAGAGCCCGGGCCGGATCTGCGTGAAATACTTGTAAGCAGCCTCTTTTGCAGCCCATGCCTTCAAAAGGAAAACACCGGGATCTGAAGATCCCTGGAAACGCAGATACTCCGATCCGGAAAGAACCCTGCTCGCAAAACGCGGATGCTGATGCCTTTGCTCATGAATGTCTATGATATCAACACCTATGGGCAAGGTATTCTTCTTTCGGCATATCTGACGCATGACCGCAATGATCCCATCAACTCACATGAGTTTTTCAACCATGGACACTGCATCACCTACCGTTTCGATCCTGTCCGCGTCGTCATCGCTGATCGCCACATTGAACTTGTCCTCAAAATCAAGAATAATGTCAACAAGGCGTGCTGAATTGACCTGTAAATCGTTTAGAATGTGGGTACTTCCCGTCACGCTCACGAGAGCCGACCTGTTTTGAGCATGTTTTGAAATGATCGAAACGACATCCTGATAAATTTGATCTCTGCTCATCTAATGCCTCCATTTGGCTAAAATAAGACAACTATTGACATCACCAAAACCAAAGCTCGCCTTTGCGGCAATCTTTATGTCTCTGGTGATCGATTCATGCGGAATACTCCCTGCGAATTGTTCAAGGTCCGGATGCAGATCCTCGCAATTCAGGGATTTATGAACAAATCCCCTGTCCATCTGCAATATCGTAGCTACGCTTTCCATCGCACCGGACGCACCGAGACCATGGCCGATCATGGATTTTGTCGAGTTGACCATCGGAAAATCAGAGGGATTTGTCCCGAGCGCCTTCGACCAGTTTAAAAGCTCCATGGTGTCGGCCATTGTAGCTGTGAGATGGCCATTGATATAATCGATTTCATGGGGCTTGATCCCGGCATCCATGACAGCGCCGCGTATGCAGCGCTGGACTCCCATGGGGCTTGGAGCCGTCATGCTTCCTCCGTGGCGCATTCCTCCGCTGCATATGAAGCCTCCCAGAATCTCTGCATATATCCTCGCGCCCCGCTCCAGCGCCGTCTCAAGTTCCTCAAGGACAAGAATTCCAGCGCCGGATCCTGGGACAAACCCGGCGGCCGAGGCGCTCATCGGCCTTGAAGCGGCCTGAGGGGTATCATTGTACCTCCTGCAAAGAACCTTCATCGCATCGAAGCCGCACCAGATGAAGGGATCGCTTCCCTCGGCGCCGCCTACGATCATTCGCTTTGCAAGGCCGAACTTTATCCTTTCAGCCCCCATTATTATGGATTCGCACCCGGTCCCGCACGCCGAACTGTTGGTCGTAACCTGATTTCCAAGCGCGAGTTTGCCCCCGACCTTTGCGCTTACCCCGCTCGCCATAACCTTTTCAACGATCGTGCTTCCAAGTCTTCGAATTTTGCCCCCGGCCACCCTTGGGCAGACCACATTGCCAAAGGTATCCATTCCCCCGATTCCCGTGCCTATCACAGCGCCGGTATCCTCATAGACAAAATCATCACCCATGGCTGGTATCATAAAACCCGCATCCCTGAATGCGTCAATTGCAGCGATAAGTCCATATGTTATACCCTCGTTCATTCCGGAAAGCTCATTTTCGTTGAAATAGTCACAGCACAGCGAAAGGACACTTTCCGGAACCCCGCCGACATTGCACGCAAAATCAAGTTCCCTGAGACGTTCGATACGGCGTATCCCGGATACCCCCTGATAAAGCGCATCCGCATATTCCGCAAGACCGTGCGCGTTCGGCGCCACAATACCCATGCCGGTTACAACCACACGTTTTGCATTTTTCATGTTCATATGCTTCTGACCCCCATTCCTGAAAGAGTGGCTGTCGCGGCAATCTCGTCATTTGGCAAATAAATTGCAGAAGTCGCGATAAGCTTCCTCCTGCGCCATAATACCTTTTCTCCCTTTATGACCACTTTGGTGCCCGGATGGACCACCCTTTGGAAATCAGCCTTAACATCCGTAAACAATGTAGTGTATCTGCCTGGATCCTCATCCGGGTTCTCAGTCATCAGAAGGTATATGCCAAAAGCCACAACGCACGTCTGTGCCATGGCCTCGATAAGAATGACACCCGGAGTCACAGGCTTTCCGGGAAAATGTCCCCTGTAAAACCATTCCTCGTGTCTGAATCGGTATACTCCGCATATTCCTGACATGCCTACATCCACAATTTCATCAAGGAACAAAAAAGGCGGCTTCTGCGGCATCATGCTTATGATGACATTTGAAATCTCCTTTGCAGATGAAATTGCAGGCCTGCGACTTGCTTCATCCTGCATGGCGTCCGTTCCGGATCTCAGCGTCACGTTCAAGTTTACCTCCGATCAATTGCCGGAAAATGAATTTCCCGGTCAGCTCCGTCCCAATCTTCCGCCTCTCGCATTTTTTGCTATGGGATCAGGATAGTCACAGTAGGCGATATCCAAAAAAGTTCCGGCCTTCGCATCCTGCACGATGTATATGACCTCTTCATTGACAATGACCCGGCCGTTGGCGATCGCAATGGTCGCCT
>JADFZC010000265.1 GCA_015232735.1 Oligoflexales bacterium
AAGGGGTACTGACAATACGGGGAATCGACGTAAAATATTCGCAAACGGAAAATTTCGCAAGCGCCCAGACAACTATTGAAAAGACTCTTCCGGTTGGAACTTATGAGTTGGCCCTGGAATTATTCAACAGGGATGGTGCAAGCGTTTATTCCTCTGTCCTATGCAAGGGACAGACTGCAAAGGACAGGACTTTCACCTTGAAAGCCGGGAGAAATGAAGTCAGGCTCGGCATATGCAAAATAGATGTCAGTTCGGTCAACGTGGATGTAAGCCCCAGTTATGTTCCATCCGGCGGGGATACCTCCGGCGTGTATTTGTCAGTAGCCACGATATTCGGGGACCTTGGCGTTCCCTATGGGGGATGCGGGGTTCCCCAGCAGAATGTTGAGTCCCAGCATTATGTGGCTTTGAATGTTCAGGATACCCCGGGCGTTTACAACGAGTATCTGACCCGCCCCATTACAGAGAAGGGAAAACTTGGGCTTTTTGCGAACGGACTGAATTGCGGAAGATGGGTGGAAGTGACCATAGGAGATGAATGTGTCGGGGGAAACAACGCCGGCACGCCGGGTGCCGGGTGTGAAGGAAAGTGGGTCGGCGACGAGTATAACGGCGCCAAGCTCGCCATGGTTGTCACCGACAGCTGCCATGACGGCAACAGATGGTGCCGCGATGAAAAAGCCCATCTTGATTTGCATGAGACATCGCTTCCTTTCTTTGTAAAGGATGGAAGGGAAACCTCGGGCCTGACAAAGACCAGATGGAACAACCGCCAGATTTCATGGAAGTTCATTAAGGCACCATCATATACCGGGGATATCAGGATAGGTTTCGTCAAAAACGCCGAGGCCGTCTGGCCGGCGATTGTGATAACAAATCTTGAGAACGGGATCCACGCAGTCGAATATTGGGATGCGAAAGACAGTCTTTTCAAAAGTGCCAAAATGAGCGGAGACAACGGCCAGGCCTATATTCTGGGACAAAGCCAGAATACGAATTACAAGATAAGGGTGATCGATGCGGCTGATGAATACATCAATAACAAGAGGGAATACAGTTTCTCCTTTCCGGAAAAGTGCGGTTCAAAATGTCCTGAGGCCTATACTCAGGTAACATATACAACAAATGCCCCTTGAGCTTCAGGCGCAAGGGGGCCTGTGTTCCTTACCCAGCTGATGCGGGATATTTCAAGTTTTTTCAACAACATGATATTTGACTTTTCCAAAAATCGGATGGATAATCCGACTGCTGAAGTTAAGCTACTATTATTTATCAATTTTTGTATGCCGTAATGCGATAGGGTCTTTTTGGCTAAAGTGTTTCGGCAGCAGATATTTTGAAACGGGAATTTCGTCATGAGAGTCAGGAAGCTGTTTGTTATATTGATTGGGTTTATGCTGTCAAAAGGCGGCCAGGCCTCTGTGTCCGGCGGGGATGAAAGGTTGAATCTTGACCTTGGCAAATATCCGATAATTTCTGATATCGAGATGGGCCATCTGCGATATTCCATAAAAATCGCAAGACAGAGCCTGGAGGATTTTTCGCTCATCCCGCCAACGGATGTGTATTGGATAGGCGGATCTGGAAAACATCAGGCGACGATGTCGTCCACACGGTACACCCTGGGATTCATGACTTACTTTCTTGCGCTTGAGCAGTTCTCCAAGATCCCCGCGTATACGGAACTTGTCAAGCCCACGATGGATCGAATGATACAGAAGATGCTGCAGCGTGAGGTGTGGAGCTATTGGGCCGAGGTCAGCAGGGGGGTTCCGCCGGCCGAGCCCAACCTGGACAGACCGTACCCGGAGGAGCATGATCCGGTGGCCAACCGCAACATCATGTATTCCGGTCATCTGGCGCATATGGTTTCGCTCTATGAAAAACTTTATGGGGACTTCAAGTGGGCAGCTCCGAATTCAATGGAGTTCGCATGGTCCGACAAGGAAAAGTATTATTATGACACTCATCTTTTGCACAAGGTCATATACGATCAGTTTGTCAGGCTGCCTGATCATGCAATAGAGTGTTCCCCGAATATGGCTTTTCCCGTGTGCAATCAGCATCCGGTAATCGCGCTCATGCTATACGACCAGATCTATAAGACAAGTTACTTTCCCACAGTGCGCAAACTTCATACGCAGTTTTATCTCGACAATCAGATTATTGATCCAAAGGATCATACCGTGGCCGGTCTGATGCTTGTAAAACAGCATACTGTCGTAAATCGCCGCAATCCGCGTTTTGGCAATGTAATGGATCTCGTCATCCGTCCTTTGAACTGGATGCATATAGTGGAGACTTATACGGGAGCCGTCGACGGCTGGAACGGGGCTTTTATGAACGGATGGGATCCTGAATCCGTCAAGGAACACTATCCTTATCAAAAGAAAGATTATGTCGTGGTAAAGAACGACAAGATTGCTTATATCAAACACAAGGGCGCCTATGAGCAGCTTTCGGCTCCATTTTTTGCGGTGCTTGCCGCAGAGATGGGAGATCTGAAACTTCGCGACCAGCTGATCAACTGGTCGGCCTCCAAGTTCAAGGCGCAGTGGGACAGGGAAGGGGGCTACTTTTATCCGGCAGGGGTGGAGATGCCGATTACAATTTGGCCGTCCACCAGATTTCGAGGCGTTCCGCTCACGGACAAGCTTGCTGCCCTGGCAAGCGCCAACAGCAAGGACGGCATTCGCAAAATGCACCTTGAGCCCTTTCCGGGCGCTGATGAGAAGAGTCCCAGAGTTGAAGGGGTTCCCTTCCCGATGCTTCTGATAAGGCGGGCAATATACGATCCTTCAATAAAGTCTCTCATTATTACTGCAAAACCCGGAGTTACGGGCGGCATTCAGAAGGCAAGTCTTCGCGTCACAAGGCTTGATCCCAAGGAAACATGGAACCTGTATGTGGATGGACGCAGGGTGAATACCTACACAGGCAGCGATCAGGTGACGATCGCGGTAGACCTTCAGGCGCAGCATGATATTGTTTTGAAGGTGAAATGAGAGAGCCGGTCAGTTTGCGGCAGATCGTTGCCGAACAGGTGGGGGCAGGAAGGGTCTATCTTGCTTCTTGAAATTCAAGTTAGCTATAATTTTATATCAATTCGAGCGATTATGACTCGGTAAGGATATATTCTGAGTTTTTTGTGATGTAAAATCCACTTCACGTTCCCAGGGTGGTTTTATCCTTCCTGGAATATTTGTGAAAAGGAGAGATGGGCAGGCTGGACCGGCAAAAAAAATGAGTTTTGCCATGGAAAGTCCGCATGCATTGATAATACCGTTTGCCTGCCTGATGAATTGACTTCATGGTGCCTATCTGCCTTTTATAATATTGCGTTGAGCAATAATCCGTCTGGAATTTTTGTCTGGCCATTTTTTTGCATGACAGGATTGTCAATTTTCCGCATCGGGCAAACAGGAATAAAACAATTCCGGTTTCTCATTTCAAGAGTCTTGAAATACCGTTATCAGGGCGGATCAAAATCAACAGGAGAAGAAAAGTGAAAAAAAGATCATATCTCAATTTGTCGGCAAAAATACTGCTTTTCTGTCTGGGAACAGTTTTGTTTTCCGGATGCATAAAAAAATATGGTTCCAGCCTCATGCACACTTTCGGACAGACTGCCAGGGAACAAAAAAAATTGACCTGCGAAAACAAAATCGGTTCTGGCAGTATCAGATCGAAAGAAACAGCGGTCAAAAGAATGGAAGATTACCTTGTAAAACATATTCAATTGATAACTTACAAAAACAGTTCCACATTCAACAATGAATATGCGTCCGGCAACTTTTGCATTGATATCAAAATAGATGAAGAGCCAAACGCCTCCGCGTCCCGGGACGGTGTGATCACGGCATATCAGGGAATTTTCAGGGCAGTAAATGAAGATGCCGCCTTTGCGGCCGTAATAAGCCATGAAATGGCTCACATATCGATGGGACATAACTATTTTACGACGGTTCACGAAAAGATGGCTCAAAATGCCGATTATATGGGCAAGGTCAACGGCATTGAAAACAAATTCGTCGAATCTGACAAAAAGGCGGCTGAAGTGGATGTTTGCGTACAATCTCTTTTTGAATTAAATCCCCGTTATACCTTGGCTATGATGCAGGATATCAATGATGTATTTTCCGGCAACAACAGAGTCAAGCCGGGCAAGGTTGATTTTGTGAAGCATATTTTCAGGATATACGATGGGGAAAATACGGACAAGGCTACGCGGGAATTGAGAGTCGGCCCGCTTGCAAAGCTTGATGAGGAAAAAAAGGCGGCATTTTACTCAAATGAGTTGAAGGTTCTTAACCTGTCGAACGATCTGGCCAAAATTATGGTGGAAATTGAAAATATAAAAAATGAGGTTTACGAAATGGAAAATTCGACTCTCGGCACACAAGTGGCATCCAACTGGAAAGAGGCGGAGGCAGACGAGGTGGGGTACGAGTTTTATCTCAGGGCGGGTTTTGACCCTAATTATTATACGGCTTTTTTCAAGCAGATGGAGGAAGCCGCAAAAAAACAGGCGGAAAATTCAGGCACCCCTCAGGAAAACGGATACAGCCGCAAAATTTCCCTCGCCAAGACCAA
>JADFZC010000266.1 GCA_015232735.1 Oligoflexales bacterium
ATCGAGCAAAAACATAAATGGCACCAAAATGGCAGGCGCAACATATTTCCTGTCACACATGTCTTTACTGTGCATATAGGATATGTACCGGACATTCTGGTCGCACAGCAACCCGCCAGCTCTCTTTGAATTAAGAAGATTTATCAAAGTCGTCTCAGCTTTAGAAAGTCCAGTGCAGGCGCGATTTGCCCCATAGCTTTGCTGAAACTCCGATTTCATTTCGGAATCCAGGCTCATTGAACTACTGCGTTCAAAGGGTTCACTGCCTGAAGTGGGGGTCCTGTCGGATTCAAACTCTTCATCATCACGTCCGCAGGACGAGATGGCAATAAGGAAGGGTAATAAAAAAATTGTTGTTTTCATGACAAATTCTTCCTTTCGTCTACAGAAAATAGTGGTTACCGGTTTCTTGGTCCGTGCCTTACGGGAATGGCCCACCTTGAAAGTCAGCACCGACATCCCGTCATTCGGAGGCCATCACGTGCGATTTTAAGGTTTCGCAAACTGTTTTTTAAAATTTGAAAATTAAAGGCAAATCGCTGATGATTTTTTTTTATTACTTTATTGAAAGATTTTGAAGCTGGTTTCGGTCGCCTGAACTCAAACATATCGGTTAGTCATAACGATTTAATATATCTATATTATTCTAGTTCATTCAATCACGGGTCAAGCAGCCTTAAAGTTTTTCTCAAAACAGTCGATATATATAAAAGGTGAGTGAGGATTATAACCATGTTGACAGAACCGTTACCAACATCAGTCTTCGTAAAAACCAGGTTTCAGGAAGCCAGGGTTTATAAGGTAATAGACGAATGGCCCGTCGACAGGGCCGCCGTCGAACTTGTTGTAATATCATATTTCGAAGATATGGGGATCCTGCAGATAACACCTGAAACAGAAATATATGCAATTGAATTCATTATTAAACTTGTCAGAAATTGCCCTGAGATCTTCAAGATGGTGGAAAAGGCGAAGAAAGAGGAGGAAAGACGAAGAGAGAGCAGCCGCTACAGAAACATTTGAGCATATCCTCAATACGAAATCACCCATTCATAAGTTTTTTCCATTTTATTCCGATCACCCTTACAGGTTTCTATTAACAATTTAAAGGTGTTTTATCAAGCATATGAATTCCTTCATCTGCAGGATTTTGGCGGCAATAGCAATTTATGTCTCTCTTGTCAGGGAATACAGCGCGTTTGCCAGAAAAGGCTCTGAGCCTGTATACCAGGATTCCTTCGACATTGCCGCAGGCGGCGCGTCATTGACAAGAGCAAGCAGAGATGGAAGGCTCTTTTCCAATCCCGCACTTTTGCCTTATGGCGGAAGGTTTCACAGGTGGGGCGGGATAAACGCCTCTCTTCTGGCCAATGATGAACTGAAGAATTTCGCGGGCGGGTCGTCAGCAGAGTCATCCGACAGCGGATCAGCGGACAATAACAGTATGGACGCCTACTTTGGAACACCCGTATACGTCGAGGAAAATTTCTCACTAAGCTACGTCAGCAAGGCATTCGGAATTTCGATTTTTTCTGACCTCAGTTTCGATTACATGGCCAGAAAAATCGGCAGCAACGGCGCCCCGGACATCAAGTTCCAGCTGGATACTTACAACGGCATGATGCTGGCCGGAGCTTCAAAAACAACAAGATGGTTCTCCGTAGGCGCAGGCGTAAAGCCCGTTGTTGGAAAAGAGAAGGATCTTTTTTTGGGACTTGACGACATAGATCAGATAACCGGAGACGATGGGAAAATCGATAATGGCAAAGCCAGCAATTATGTGAACACCAAAATCAAAGGAGACACATCGTTAAGAAGCGGGGTCGGATTTGACATCGGACTTCTGGGTTTCTTTCAGGGAAAAGGCAACGATTTCTCAATTGCAGTCAAGGTGGATGACATCGGAGGGACGGTCTTCAAACAAACCGCGGTAAAGGGAGCAGGCGGCAGTTCATCTGAGGCTTCAGACTCGGGTGACGGTAGCGCTCATGAACTCGAACTTTTCAGACAGGTCTTAAGTTCAGGAATGGGATATGCCCTGCATTCCGACGGTGACGCCGTCCATTTTGCTGTTGATTACAGGGATATTCTCGATGAGTACAAGGAACCGGAATTTAAAAAAATCCATGCCGGAATGAAGATAGTCTTAAGGAGTTATGTAGGCCTTGCCTGCGGAGTATATCAGGGCTCACCGTCATACGGTGCCGAGCTGGATTTTATATTTTTCAGGATCGCGGCGACAAAATTTACGAAAGAGTTGGGCGACCGCCCCGGCGTTGATCCAAGACATTTATATATGGCTTCCTTCAGCATGGGCTATTGAGGTGACATTAATGCAACGCGTAAATCTTTTAATATTCATTTTATCTTCCGCTTTCGTACCTGCATGCGCAGGCGATTCGAACATGGCAAAATGCAAAAATGAAAAAAAGGACATTTCCACCGTGACCTCCAGAGAGGAAGTGGAGAAGATCGAAACAAGCAATGGGCCTTCAGGCTGCAGCTATCTTACATACAGGGATGACGTAAGGACAAAGCTTGATGAAAAGAAATATGACGAGGCTATCTCCATTCTGACAAAGCTGATCGAGTTTTATCCCGAGGATTTTGACCTGTACGGCCAGATCGCGGCAAGTTATGCGGCAATTGCAGGGGTCGAGTCGCCCGAGTTCATAAGAGACATGACAACAACGAACGGTTTTTTCGAAACGGGAAAAGCCAAGTTTCCTTCCGACGGGCCGGCGTGGATAAGCGCAAAGAGCAATATTGGATATGCAATACAATGGTTTAATACGAAAGTGGCCCTGCAGGCAAGCCCCACGCTTTCAGCATCAGACAGGCTTATGGGCAGTGTATACAGGATGGCTGAATCAATGATAGTGACCAACAGGGTTCTGGAAAAGAACGCAAGCGGAAAGTGGGACCAGGAGAGGCTGAAAAGCCTGACTACCGACGATGTGAATACCATAGTCGACAATATGGATACCATAGTGAACACTATTCAGGATGAAGCTTTGAAACAGAAATTCAAGGAATTCCAAGGTTCAAGAAACCTGACAGATGAGCAGAAAAAACAGCTGATAATTGAAGCCATACAGAAAGAGAATTCCAAGACTTAGGGTCTGGCTCTTTTCATTTCTTCAGTATCGAAGCGTTATATAATTCCTTGAGAGGGGCAAAGAATCCGGAAAAATCCGGCACGGACTGTTTCCACATGAAATCCGGTCTTGTCTCATTGAATGTTCCGTTGCTTAACCACTCTCCACCGATTATTTCCCCGTTTCTGTTTAACTCAAGCACATAGTTGTATTCCATCACCAGATTTGAATCCTGAGGCTGCGGCGCGCCATCCCAGCTTGGCCAAATCTCCTTGATGTAATGCATTTTGGTTTTGACTGTAACTTCCTTCACGGTTCCCCTTGCGGCATACCTGGATGAGTCGTTTTTTACGCTGACGACCTCTGTTTCATATCCCCATACCGGCTGGTTCCATACCTCCTGATCGGTGGTTGTGTCCACTATGAATCCTTCTTTCAGCAGTCCTATCTGATTTGCCAGCACAATATGAAAAGCACCGGCATTCGTATCCCTGCACTCGGAAGAATATATCTCCCTTTTAAATTCCCTCTTGCTCATCTTGCCAGCCTTGACCTTTTCCCACAGGGAATAAAAATCCTTTTCACACCTGCCTCCGAGCATATGTACCTCATCGGTCGGCGCGGAATGAATGAAATAAGTCAGAAGGGCCTTTACATCGGACGATCCGAAAGGAACATCCATACCTGATTTGTTTTTCATGACTGTCGGGGCAGGACTTTCATAAAACAGGGTTGCAGGCGCCCATGCGTGGCAGAGCCCCTCCCATTCCGGAATAATGAAATCCGGGTCATAGGCGGGACTGCCCTCAATGGTCTTTAAGACCTCAGTCCGCTGAAATTCGACATTTGTAAGGGGATAATCAAATCTATCCAGGTAAATATCATACTTCTCCGCGGGGGAGAGCGTTTTCATGTCTATTTTGGAAAGTTCCTCCGCCTTGTTCATTTTGTAGTTTATTTTCTCCTTGTCGCCCGCCTTTTCATCGTTCCATCTGAAAGCGATACCCCCTTCATATGTCGGCCAGTACGTGTCGCTCCAAGGGGTTTTGGGAAGAAAGCCTGACAATGGCAGATCAGAGAATCTTGATTTGTACGGATTTTGCCTCTTTAAGATGTCAAGTCCCATCTGCTCGGGATCATTTGTTTTATCCCAGGCTTCTTTCAATTTCGAAATTTGACTTTTAGGACCGGCTCCGCATGCCGAGACCAGAAAAAGAAACATAAAACCTGAACACATAAATCTAAAAGATGAACTCATCATAAAAAAATCCTTGGTTTTGGTTAAGCAACAGACCGCATTCCTTCAGCTCAGAAAAAATCTGAATTAAAGAAGCGTTATTTTGCGGTTAAACATCGTACTTAAAACGTAATAAAATCGTATAATCGGTTATAAAAAACCGAGACTTCATAATAAGCGGTTATGTAGAACAAAATGTCATGATAGTCAATGGAGGAATATGCCAATACGCAGCTTTCCATAGTGACA
>JADFZC010000267.1 GCA_015232735.1 Oligoflexales bacterium
AAGGGTTATTCTGGCAACCATACCCGCCCTCCAGGTTCTGTTTTTATTTGGTATCTCAATGATTGCGCTTCCGCGCCCCGAGGCTGAATCGGCCGAGCGGGCGACTACGACAATTTTCCCCGGCCGTTCCTCTCCGGCGACCTTTACTGTGATGGATGTTTCTTTTTTCAGCTGGATCCAGCTGTCGAGAGGCAGATAGATTATGGCTCTTAGGGATGTATCGTCCACCACAGTCAAAATGGGATCGGCCGGGGATATCTGTTCTCCAATGTCTGTTATGGCCCATTTGCCTATCCATCCGTCTATGGGACTTACTATCGGCGCATTTAAAAAAGATTCACCGGGATCGTTTCTGTCTACCCTGAAAAGTATCTGACCGGATGATATGCGGTCTCCCTCTTTTGGTCCCATGTCGCTTATTCTTCCAGCAAATTTGGAGTAAACATCGACCTGTTTTATTCCATAGAGACTTGATACGACGGTTATCAGTCTGGGTGTATTTTTCAGTTCAGCTTTGGTAATGGTGACTGGGACATCGCTGAATCTCTCTTTTGAGGCCTTTTTATCCTTTGGATTTGCGTTGCATGATAAAAGTGAAAATGTCGTTAGAAAAAAAATTGCTATTCTTGCTGAATTGTACATTTTTAGCCTTTTTTAGAACAATATTGGTTTAAGGTCCTTGATTGATCTGGCCTCAGCAATGTCCAGCAGATAGCCGAGCATTGAATTATAGAGGCGTATCTGATCGAGCTTAAGGTTTAATATATCCATTTCATTTTGACTGACTTCAAATGTCGTGGCTTTCCCTGTTTCATATCTTTTTCGAATGAGAGTCTTTTGTTTTTCCAGAAGATCGCGCTGCTTATTGAGGATCTCCCATTGGGTTCTGCTGATCTTTATTTGTTTAAGCGCGACTTTTTCCCTGCTGCTCCGGGATTTGTTTTCGATTTGATCCTGCAGTTCCACATCTTTTTCCTGAAGTACCATTTTCTGGTATTCATCCTTGCTCATGCCGTTCCAGGGTATGGTCCAGCTCAGCTGCAGTTCAGCTGTGTATACTTGTGTCATTACTCTATTTTCTTCGAGACTGCCGCCATCTTTGGCACTAAGTTTCATTCCCAGTGTCGGACGTTTTGTCGCTTCAATGGAGAGCTTTTCAGCTGAGATGGCCTCTTTTTGATAGGCCCTGCGTTTGGTTGACGGTGAAGATTGTTTCTCCTGGCTAATCAATTTATTGTGCAGGGATTCGAACTCCTCGAGTTTCATTTCCCTGACGAGATTATCAGGAAGGCTGAATTTTTCATGCATGTCGCTGTGGGAGGAAGGCAGGTTTCCGTTCATTAAAAGCCTTAGCTGGAGCTTGGATATTCTGAGGTCATCAAGCGCCTTCTGGCTTGCAAGACGTGATTTTCCCAAGTCGACTTCAGCGCTGACCACATCGCTTTCGGGCCTTAAACCTTTTTCGTAGTTTTGTTTTTGTTCTTTAAGTTTCAGTTCGGCAAGTTCCACCTGGCCCGAAGCTACTCTATCAACCCTGATGGCCGAGAGAACGGAAAGATAGGCTCTTGCCACCTGCCAGAAAATCTGGTCTTTTACTTCGTCCTCCGCGGTCCGGCTGGCGCTGGAAAGCTTTTCGGCTTTTTGGTGTTCGGCCGAGTGCCTTCCGAAATCCCAGAGATCGTAACTGAGGGTGGCTGCATAGTTTTGACTTTTGCCGTTTGACTCCGGTTTTGCTCCCGGTCCGGATGAAGACTGGTCTGACAGGGTGCCTTCAAGGGTCAGCCTGGGATCGGATTTATAGTCCGCTATGCTGAGATCAAGCTTTGCCTGTTCGGAAGAGATTGTTGATCTTTGAATTTCATATGAACTGGTGAGAGCCCTGTTTAACGCTTCCTCGAAAGTAAGGATTTTTGTGCTTTCAGCGGTTTCAGCGAAAGTTCCCGGAAAGCGGGCAAGAAAAATCAGGGGCAAAAAAAGTGTTCTTTTAATTGCCCGCACTATCTTGTTCAAAAGACACCTCGGAATATTTGAGATTTGCAAAACAAATATTAATATATAGAACTATAAATTATATTACAATGTTTGTATATTCCGTTAAACAGAACACAATGTTGTATATAATATGATTTACAAATATTTTGATTAGAATTTATTAAGAACACCATTGTCTTTTAATTTCAAATCCGGTTACTCCGAAAGCTGTGGCGATATTAAGGGAATTTTTTCTTCCGTTAATTGGAATACGCACGACGGCATCTGCAAGTGAAAGAGATTCAAGGTCCAAACCGTATCTTTCATTGCCAAGAAGAAGAGCGCATGGTTTTGGGAAGGAAAATTCATATATGTCAGGCGCTCCTTTGACGGTTTCGAGGGCGATTATCGGGATGTTGCCGTCCAGCAGTATTTTTACGGAATCTTTTATATTTTCGTTCCATTCCCATGCCACGAGCCGGTCGGTCCCCATCGCAGTCTTTTTGACTTTTTCTTCATCCGGCGTACCGGTGTAGCCGCACAGATGAATCTTTGTGACTCCGAGACATTCGGAGGTTCTGAATATGGAACCGATGTTGAAGGCTGACCGTACATTGTCCAGAATTACCGTTAGTGGAATGAGATCTTCTTCTCTGAAAGAAAGGTCGCCCTCTTCAACGAGAAATTCATGATCCAAAAGACCTCTTGTATATTTTCTCTCAATCGGGACGATCAGAGCGAGAAGGTGTTTTCGGTTCATTCCCGGAGACACCTTGAGAGCAAGTCTGGAGATCTGTTTCAAATCCGGGTCAGTCCTGTCTTGAAGCGAAAAAAGAGAAGATTTGAAGATGGCAACAATATGCGGCTTCAATTCAGCATTGTCCCATGAGTTTTCAATATGGACTGAAAGATCCACAAGGTATCTGAGGGCCATCAAATCGTTCAGTTTCCTGAAATTTTCAAGGGAAAGAATATCCAATTGATTAAAACCTGCTATGATATTTTATCGCCTGGCTTGGCACCCTTGTCAGGAGACAGTATAAAGAGACCTTTTCCATCTTCCCCTGAAGCCGCGAGAACCATGCCTTCAGAGATGCCGAATTTCATTTTTCTTGGTTTGAGATTGGCTACCATAACGGTAAGCCGCCCCTTGAGATCCTCCGGATCGTATGCGGATTTGATTCCTGCAAAAACGTTTCTCTTCTCTGTGCCGATATCGAGAGTAAGCTGGAGGAGCTTTGCCGCGCCCTCCACCGCCTTCGCATCAACAATTTGGGCAACCCTCAGATCTATCTTTTCGAAATCGGAATACTCGATATGGAAATCCTTTTTATCAGTTTCAGTTTTGTTATCAGAATTTTCCGCTTTTTTCTCCTCGGCGGATTTTCTGGTTTCCTCCACTATATCTTCAAGCTTTTTGGGATCAAGCCTCTGCATAAGATGTTCAAATGCATTTATTTTGTGATTTTCAAGAGTTTTGTTTGCGCTGTCCCACAAGTAGGGTTCTTCATTGAAGAGTTTTTCAACCTTGACGGCATAACTGGGAAGAACCGGTTTGAGAAATATTGCCATTATTCTGAAAAGATTAAGTATTGTTGTCAAGACTTCCCTGGTTTTCTCAGGATCGGTTTTAATTAGTTTCCATGGTTCATAGCTGTCGAAGTATTTGTTGGCATCGTCGGCTATGGATCTTATTTCGATCATCGCCTTGGAGAAATCCCTTGCTTCATAGTGTCTGGCAATATCATCTCCCTTATCGATAGCTGATTTGACAAGGCTCCTGCCTTCTTCGGACAGGGCTCCAATACGGTTGTCCATCTTGCCCAGCATGGATGCGCCGCGTGAAGCCACATTTGTTATTTTTCCAATGAGATCGGAGTTGACGCGTCCTGAAAAATCTTCAAAGTTAAGGTCTATATCCCCTATTGAAGATGAAATTTTACAGGCCAGATAGTAGCGCAGGTAGAGGGGATCCAAATGCTTGAGATATGTTTCCGCGTTGATAAAGGTTCCCCTTGATTTGCTCATTTTGATTCCATTTACGGTAAGCATGCCGTGTACAAATACCGAAGTCGGAGTTTTGTATCCCGCGTTTTCAAGCATGGCAGGCCAGAAAAGAATATGGAAGTAGGTTATGTCTTTCCCGATAAAATGATAAATCTCTGTTTTTTCAGATTTCCAATAGTCTGAGAGATTCTTGCCGTGACGGTCGCACCACTCCTTTGTTGAAGAAATATAACCTATGGGCGCGTCAACCCAGACATATAGATATTTTCCAGGGTGTCCCGGAGCCTCAAAACCGAAGTAGGGCTCGTCTCTTGTAATGCACCAATCCTGGAGATCTCCCTTGAGCCACTCCTGTCCTTTGTTAAAAACCTCCTTGGATGTATGTTCAGGCACCCATGATTCCAAAAACGGTTTGAAATTATTAAGCTTGAAAAAGAGGTGATCGGTTTCCCTGGCTACGGGTTTATTGCCGCATATTGAACACTTCACCTGATTCATTTCAAGCGGGGAATAGGTGGAATTGCATATTTCGCAATTGTCACCGTACTGTCCTTCGGCTCCACATTTTGGGCATGTTCCGATCACAAAACGATCCGGA
>JADFZC010000268.1 GCA_015232735.1 Oligoflexales bacterium
AGAATGTCTACTTTATATGCCTTTTTTATCAAAAGAGGTATGTTGCCTCCGCCAACTCTATAATTGATTTCGATCATATGAAAATGATCAGAGTCTTCCTCAAAAAAAAGTTCCACATGCAAAATAGAGGATACGATGCCATTAGCAGAAATGATTTTTTCTATCAAAGCTTCAAGACTTTTTTTCTGCTTCTTATTAAGAAAGTCAACTCCCGCAATATCCGCCCTTTCATAAAAGAATTGATTATCATAATCAAATTTCTTCGTAACAAAATATTTAATTGGCTTTCCTTGAAAAACCAAAATCTCAACTGATATCTTTTGCCCTTTAAGGCAGCTTTCAATCAAGGCATGGGAACTCTGGCAATAAGCATCTTCCAATATGATCTCTCCATGATCAGTATCAACATAGGTTTTGCTCTTAAGAAAAATATCCAAGCATGCCTCTTGAAGCTCCTTTTGATTTGCAACTTTTCTAACGCACCTTGACTCCATTGAATCTGTTGGTTTTACTATTAATGGGAAGAATTTTTCTTCTATAATCGGGATATCTGCTGTTCCTGTGGCTATTTCCAAAACATCCAGCTTTTCACCAAATGATTCCATCCTTTTTCTATTTAAATATTTATCTCGTAGGGGAGCATCAAGAATTGAAATAGGAAGTCTATTAAAGTGCTTTAGTATCTTGTTTAGTAGGTCCACGCTCCCTTCGGCTAACGTGAAAAACTGAAATTCCTGAAATTCTTTCTTACTGACTATTTCAGTGATGAGTTTCACAATCCGATTAAAGTCAAACTGAAAAATACAGTGATAGGCAAAATATGTATTTATTTCAGGTTTATTTCCTATATCGTCCAAAATAACAATACTGTACCCTTTTTCGAAGAGATCCTTTATTAGTTCTTCTTTGCAATAGGTGCATCCAATATGGAAATATAAGCATTTCCCTTTCATAAATTGATCCTTTCAAGGCCAGTATTTCCAAATAATGTAGTGGGGATTCCGTTTGATTTCACTTTTTTATTGAAAATATAAAATTTAAGATCGGTATAAAGTGGAATCGCATAGAAATTAGTATCAATAATATAATTATTTAGTGTGATATATTTTTGCGCTCTTGTGTTGGCGGGAGAGCCTTCAATTTTTTCTAACATTTGGGTAATATTGGAATCATGAAAAAAAGTTATGCTCTGAGGGGATGCTGGATCAAAATAAGTAAACAAGTAATATGGATCTTTCCCTCTTATGGACAAGCTGTCAAATAATAGATCATAATCGCCACTTCTAAAGACCTCAGGCATCTCATCAACAGCAATATTTTTATAAATAACCTTAATATTGAGATTTTCTTCAAGTTGTCTTTTAATATTTTTCAATATGCAATCTGGCAGTTTAATTCCATAGGATATGAGCTTTATGCTATTAATCTTTCTTGTTGTTAATGAGTTACGAATTCTTATAGGCTCGTCACCATCTTTCCAACCCATAACTCCATGAGGAATGATCCCTGTTGATGGCAGTGTATGCAAGTCACAACCTGTTTCAAGCTTTTTTGTATCTATTGCTTTATAAATTAATTTTCTTACTTCTTTATCCTGGAATATTTTCTTGCGACCATTAAAAAATAGAAAAGTAGTCGAATATGAGGATTGAGAAAATGTATTTCCATAGTTCTTCAATCCATTTAATGCACCTTTGGCAATAGAAAATACCTCAAGGTCATGTACTGAACCTTTTAAAAATCTTTCCAAAGCCTCTTGCTCAGTCATTGCCGAAATCCTATAATATTTGATATTTGATTTATGCTTGAAGTATCTATCATATCTTTTAAGTGTGAGTTCAGATTTATCTGCAGAGATTTTCTCCAAAACATAAGGACCAATCCCATCGGGTTTTTGAAAAAAGACTTCCTCTGATAGATCATTGAGATTTAAAGGCAATACAACCACTTTTAAATCAGCAAGCATGTCCAAAAAGATATATGAAGGTTTTTTCAGGTTGATTTGCAAATGTTTGCTATCTATCTTTTTGACTCCTATAATTTGTACCGCCTTCTTTTCAATAAAATCATCATATCCCTCTATACTAGAAAAAAATTTTGAGACAAGTGAGCCTTTGGATGCCAGGAAGTTTATGGTAAAAATAACATCATCGACTGTAAGAGATTTTCCAGAATGAAAAAAAATATTTTGTCTTAAACTGAATATATACGATTTGCCATCATCGGAGACATCCCAAGATTCAAATGCAGAGGGCTCTATTTCACCAAAATCATTGATCTCTAAAAACTGACCATAGATGGATCTGGCAATCATATAGTCACACCTGTCTCTTGTTTTTCTTGGATCAAGAGTCTGGATTTTTGCTCCAATTGGTTTGACGTAGGTATGATTATCGAAACAGCTTGAAAGCAAAATTAGTGACAATATTGTGTAATAAGCAAGGTATTTATTCATGTAAGATCCCTAATTTTTAATTCCTAAATTTATAAAATCTGACAATTTGGGATAATACTTCACCGGCAATATATAAAGGCCAACAAGTACATCTCCATTGAAATAGTTAACATCTGCGGGAAATCCATAACGATTGGACACATCTATGGGCCAGACATCTTTCATATCGTTTTTCTGAGGATTCCACGCACCTCTTATGATCAAATTATTTTCTAGTGTTCCAATATGATAATCATCGGATAATTTTTTTATGACAAAGTCAGGTAAATCATCCTTTTTGTGTGAGGATTTTATGAAAAAATCATTCTCTTCAAAAAATTTAAAAGCAAATATGTATCCGGTAACCATCAAGTTATAAACGGTAATTTTGCATTCATTTTGTTGAAATACCTTCATATTAATGATTGCATTGCTGAGGTTTGAAAGCCCTTTGTTTCTATAGGAAGAAAGAATCATGCCATCTGAAAAATAGATTCCAACTGTTTCATCATCACATCTGAACTTCGAGGCTGAAATAAAGCCGATTATCTTGGATAAATTGAGATCAACAATAATCAATAAAATATCTTGTAAAATGGTATTCTTATTTATATCAAATTTTCTATTCCATACCTGATTTTGGACATTCTCACATTCTGTTGTAAGCCAGCCTACAAAATCCTTTGGTTCAGAAAGAATTTGATTCCGTTCCAAAAAATAGAAACCTATTTCCTCTGATTTATGCTTAGAAAAAAAATATTTTTCTAAAATCTCATTCATAAAGACCTTTCAAAAAATTATCTTGTACCTAATGTACTGCGCAATGAAATAAAGGAAATGTTGAATTTCAGGTAACATCATTGCATGGAATAAGGCTTCTTTTTCTGTAAAAGAAAATCAAACAAAAAAGAGATAACGTTAATAAAGAAACATTTTCATATCCAAATGACAAAAGAGTTTTGCAGGCTTCAGGGGAGCAGTAAAAATACCCCCCTGCCAGACTGCCGACTCCCATTCCAAGGGTCGATATTGAGTAATTGAAACTTTGCATTAAATGTGGCTTATCTGGATCTATTTTTGCCCATAGGTCAGCCAGAATAGTCACAAAAAATGATTCAGCAAGAGCTATTGAAGAAATAAAAAATAAAACAGAAAAATAATTTGGAATTAAAACCTTCATAATCCAGCTAATGGAAAATAGCACAAGGACAAAAGGAGCTATCAAAAAAATATTTCGACTGATTATCCGTGATTTGGGAATGATAAAAGATAAAAATGCAACCAGTAAAGTTACACTACCAAATGCAAAACCTGCCATGGTACCGTTCTTAAGCCAGTCATTAGCGAATAGAGAGAAAAAAGCATTAAATTGATTATACGATGCCCAAAAACATACTGATACTATGATTAAGGAGAATGCTTGCTGATTTAAAAGTATATCTTTCCATGACTTTGTAAACTTTTCTCTGGTTGCAGGTTTTATGGGAATTGGAGCCTTAATAAGCAAAAAGCTAAGAACAAATAAAGCAATTAGAAAAAGAACTCCTGAACCAAGAAAAACTCCTGTTCGACTTTTAGATTCTACCAGAGCTCCACTCATACTGCCAACAGCTGCACCTGAATAGAGGAAAGCATTGAGAATAAAAACTTTCTTTTGACAATCGGTTTTTTGGTTGTCATAAATCCTATAGACTTGAGCGTACAGATTGGGATTCCATACAGACAACCCCATGTTTGCGATTATGATCGCAATAATCGCTAAATATTGAGAAGAACCTATACCCAAAAGAACAAATGCTAAGGATTCAGAAAGACATCCAAATACCAAAAGATATATACTCCGGAACTTCTCGCCAAGAATTCCACCAAGAATACTCCACAAGGGTCTAAACCAAATACCAACAGATAAAAGCAACCCCATATTGTTTGCACTAAATTTAAAATGATCCCTTAACTGCAATGAGACATATGGAAAAGCAAAATACGCTGCACCCTCAAGAATAAAAGCACCAAAAAGAAGTGCTATGAATGAAACCTCTCTTGAAACTTTATTCATTTTAATCCCTTAATAAAACTATATATTAAAAATGATTCCGAACGGGTCGCTATCTTGGCAATCTCCAT
>JADFZC010000269.1 GCA_015232735.1 Oligoflexales bacterium
CTTCCATTTGAGGAACAGCTTCTCCTGGCGCCATCTGCCCGCCCGAGCCTGGCTCGCTTGAGGGCTGTGTTTGCTGTATTTGTTGCTGTTCTTGAGGAGGCTGTTTCTGGGGCGCCTGCACTTGTCCGGGCTGGTCTTGAGGCATGGGGCCTGGCGCCATTTGCTGCGACTGGGGCATGGACCCTTCCTGCGGGGCTGGAGCTCCGCAAGCTTGCGGATTTGCCTGGCAGTATTTTTCGCATTCTTCAGGATGAAGATCTATGACCTTTAAGAGAAAGGTACACTTCAATGGTATCCTTGGCGAGTTTTGAGACGCTGAATTCATCTCTGGCCTTGTTAAAGGCCTCACGGCCGTAACGCTCCCTGAGCTGGGCATTGCCTATAAGAAGGTTCAGGGACATTGACAGGGCCGAGGGGTCTCCGGGCGCAATCAGAATACCACTTTTTTCATGGTCTATAACCTCCGGAAGCCCTCCCACGTCTGATGCGACAATGCAGCACCCTGCAACAGAGGCTTCGATTGCGGAAGTTCCAAGACCTTCACTCAGCGACGGTATTGCGAAAATATCGATACCGCTGTAAAAAGAGAATAGATCCCTGATGAAACCGGTTAGTATGACCCTGTCTTCAAGTCCCTTTTCAAAAAGCAGCTCTTTCAATGGACGATGCATAGGTCCATCACCGGCAATCAGGCATACCCAGTTTCTATTCTCCCTGATGTGCTGCAGAGCTGATATCAAAGTGTCAAAGCCCTTTTCCCGGGAAAGCCTTCCGGCAGCGCCGATAATGACGCCGGTTTCTGAAAAACCATATGTTTTTGATAAATATTTTCTTGATTCGGCTTTGGCCGCGCCACTGTACGGGGAGGAGTCAACTGCGCTCTTTATGACGGAAATCCTGCCTGAATCTACGCCGAATTCCGAAAGCTGCCTGGCTATTATGCTGGAAACAGCTATATATTTGTCAACTTTTTTGCTGAGATATTTATATCTGGTAAACGGATTCCGGCTGAGCGGAAAATTGACCCGTCTGTGTACTATAAAATCGATTCCGGGAAGAAAACTTTTCGAGATCAGGCCGATCCCGTGTGCCTTTCCGGTATGCGCGTGGATAATGCCTATTTTCTCTTTTCGGCATAAAAGCGCAATTTTGAGAGCGCTGAATATATCCACCTCATTTTGCATGGGAAGTGTTATCACATCGAATTCCGGGGAGAGCCTTCTGCCAAGTTCGCTGCCGTCGGGCGTGGCGATATAGGATTTTATGCCGGATGCCTTTAATTCCTCAGCCAGTATTCTTATCTGGTTTTGTCCTCCCCCCCAGGTGGCAATCGTGTCTATATGCAGAATCTTCATATATTTCCAAATTTAGAGTTACTGTTTCAAACTCCGCGAAAAATCTTTCGGGCAGCAGATTCTCCGCAGGGGCCAAAATGACATTTGCCAGCGCAAATTATCCGGAATGTCTGATAGAATACAGCAGCCGGGTTTTTTTGACCAGAAGAAAGAAGTCTCATCAAAATGGTGTATAATCGAATTGACGGAGTTTCTGCGCATATGAAACAGCCGGGCCTTAATTTCATCCCCGTGGAGGGCATGCGGACCGATTGAACAAAAAAAGGTTGCTATTTATAAATGAATTTGGATATTTCAGTGGATCTAATATGGCTGTATCGCCAGATTGGATTTGGGGGTCACTGATTTTATGTTAAGTTATTTTAAAGCATACTATTCCATGAACATCAAGTTTTTCTCCTATGTAACTGCTATTATGGCAGTTACGTTTTGGGGATTCACCTTTGTCTGGGTTAAAAACGCCTATGAGTATTATAACCCTGTAACAACGATATTTTTGAGACTGATAATCGCCTGCCTCATCCTGGGGCCCGTATTTTTTATCAGAAAGAACAGGGATAAGGTCAAACTTGAGCATATCCCGTGGTTCATGCTGCTCGCTTTTTTTGAGCCTTTTTGCTACTTCATGGGAGAGGGGTTCGGGCTTTTATACGTGTCTTCAACGCTTGGTTCCATGATTGTTGCCACAATTCCTCTTTTTACCCCGTTATTTGCCCTCATGCTCTTCAGGGAAAAGATGTCGGTCATGAACATATTGGGGTTATTCGTATCGTTTTTCGGCATACTGGTTTTTATCGTCGGCAAGGATCTGGTTTTTGAAATTTCCCTCAAGGGAATAGCCCTGATGTTTTTTGCCGTATTTTCATCGGTCGGCCACGGCCTTGTTGCCAGATGGCTGACCAGGGATTATGGAAGCCTTACTATTGTGACTATGCAAAATATCTTTTCCCTGTTCTATTTTGCACCGGTTTTCTATTTTTTTGAATTCGAGCATTTCAAGGGCGTCGTCCCCACATCCGGTTTGATTTTTCTGCTGTTTAAACTTTCGGTTTTCGGCTCTGTTCTTGCTTTTTTGCTTTATGTGGCTGCAATAAAGGAAATCGGACTTGCCAGAACAGCGGTATTTACAAATCTGATACCGGTAATAACGGCGGCGGCGGCCTTCTTTATGCTTGGAGAGTGCCTGGGAATTTACAAAATTGCAGGAATATTTTTTGTAATTCTGGGGCTTTTTCTTTCGCAAACGAGGTTTTCGGAATCCTTGAATGATGAGTCACGTGAGAAAGCCGCCCAGAGCGGCTGAAATATTTATTTTTTCTGTGTACAAAAAATTTGGAGTATTCAACATGATGCCCAGCGAATTTGACAAAGATGGAAAGAACAGATTGGAACTGATATACGGACTTAACGACAGGCCGGCGCCTGCGGACGCGGTTTTCGCGGCATTTCAGCACTTCCTTGCCATTTTTGTTGCCATAATCACGCCCCCTCTGATTGTAAGCGAGGCGCTTTCATTTGACATTCATATGAAATCGTATCTTATAAGCATGTCGCTGTTTGTTTCCGGGATTTCAACTTTTATTCAGGTTAAAAAAATTGGTCCGATCGGGTCGGGACTTTTAAGTATTCAGGGCACAAGCTTTACTTTTTTAACCAGCCTTATAGGTGTCGGACTTGCCGCCAAAAATGCAGGAGCGACCGCTGAAGGAGTCCTTTCCACCATCCTTGGCGTCTGCTTTATAGGATCGTTTTTCCAGATGCTGATCAGCCGGTTTGTTCACCGTCTCAAGAAAATTATTACTCCGCTCGTAAGCGGAATTGTAGTTACTTTGATAGGGCTTTCGCTTACGAAGGTGGCAATAATCGATATGGGCGGCGGCAAGGCCCTTCTTAACAACAGTCCGCAGATGTTCGGCAGTATGGAAAATCTGCTTTTGAGTTTTTTTGTGGTGGCCGTTGTCGTCATCTTTAACTGCAGCCGTCAGAAATACCTGCGAATGGGAGCTATCATGATCGGGCTGTTTGTCGGTTCCATGGTCTGCATATTTCTTGGCAAGGTTGATTTTTCGAAGCTCTCCGAATTCAATCTTCTTGTTGTGCCCGTGCCTTTCAAGTACGGTTTTTTCAAGTTTGATTTTCTTTCGCTTTTGCCTTTCAGCATTCTTTATTTGATAAGCACAATGGAATCGATAGGGGATTTGACAGCAACCTCCATGATTTCCGGTGAACCCATCAAGGGTGAAAAATATTTCAGGAGAATCTCCGGAGGCGTACTTGCCGATGGTTTTAATTCAGGGCTTGCCTCGATTTTTAACTCCTTTCCAAATACGACATTTGCCCAGAATAACGGCATCATTCAAATGACAGGAATTGCCAGCAGGAATGTCGGATACTACATAGCCGGATTTCTAATGCTTGTGGGGATGTTTCCGGTGGTCGGAGCGGTTTTTTCACTTATTCCAAGCCCGGTTTTCGGGGGAGCCAGCCTTATCATGTTCGGGACGGTAGCGGCCTCCGGAATAAAAATGATCGCATCATCACACATTGACCGCAGGGGAATGCTGATAATATCAGTTTCAATTTCACTTGGGCTGGGGGTGACTTTTGTCCCCGAGCTTTTGCAGCATTTCAGTCCGCTTGCCAGGGAGATATTCGGTTCGCCAATCACATCCGGGGGACTTTCAGCAATTTTGTTGAATACAATATTGCCCCGGAGCGAAAAATCTTGACTTTTTTTTTGTATTTCACCAGGTTCAAGGAAACCTCGTCCTTTAGGGCGAGGTTGTTCAATCTAGCTAGACCCTAACCGAAAAGGTCTGAATCAAGGCGCGAGGAGGAGGGTGACCGGAGTTTACATGCTGGTAAATGAGGATCACCCGACGACGATTAACGAAGAGTCAGACCTTTTCGGCTAGGGTCTAGCCAAAATCAGGAGAGGTTTAAAGCTTCTCCTGATCCGACACTCGGTCCTTCAGGGCCGGGTTTACATCATTACAAAATCTGAGACAAGACTGGTCGATGACGCGATTTTGTGGAGAGCCAGAAGAAGCGGCCTTGTAAGCCCCACAATTTCAAAATATATGTAATATATTTCCCTCATTTTGGTGCTGGCCACTGCCCTTGCGCGAAGCGGCTCGGAGATTCCGAAGTGCGTTTTTATGTATGGGCAGACAAGTGAAAAGTGGGAGTCCTCA
>JADFZC010000270.1 GCA_015232735.1 Oligoflexales bacterium
TGAGAAAGGCTGAACGTGATATGGGAGAAGAATTTATTCGCTCAAAAATTCTCTCCTCACCCGTATCATCAAACCGGCAAATAAAACTTAATACTTTTTTGCATGGGAGAGGAGACGCATAGCGGCTCGAATGCGAAAAAGTCAGGGCGGCGGGCAGATGATTGATGATCCTATTTTTTTCTTCGCCGCCCTCACGTAGATGCATTATGTTTCGAAAAAATTCTGACTGAGGTTGTCATCCGATTTGTTGTTTTAGTTTGAAATTGATATTTATTTAAAAAATAAATTACAAAAACTGAGAAAATAGATATCTTAGGCAGTCATTGATTTGGTCAAAATATTAAAAAGGTATTTAACCACCCTGACTTCAGGATAATATCAAAGAAAAACCATGATCCGGCATAATGATTTTTGAAGATCTTCCGATATGTAAGTCGTAAGGAAGCACTTTTTATCAACGATGAGCCGGAAAATGAAATATCTTCTTCCAATACTTCTTATCCTTTTCCTTGACGGGCCGCTTTCAGGCGCCGAGGGAAATCCCCCCGTCACGGCAAAATTTCCTCCCGCCATCCTTATGCCATGGGAGTTTGTGGGAATAGATACTGAAATATCTGTTTATGAAAGAAGGATCATTGATGACAGGAAAGCCTTCAAGGAGGCGGCAAAAAGGATCGGTGATCTTCTTTTCGAGGATGGAAAACGGTTTTCAGACTACGCAGGTTCCCTTTCTTTGCCAAGACAGCTTACGCTTAACGAAAAACGCAAGAGCCAAAATATCATGGTCGGAACGATGAGAAACAGCACATCACAGGAAAGCCTTACATTCCAGCCTGTAATCTGCTCTGTCGCAAATCTCATGGTCCTGGCGATGGAGGTGGCAGGCAGCGAGACCAATACGCTTCTTGCCGTCGCTCACACAACGGTGGAGAGGTCGGTCTGGATTGATCTCGACGACAGGGTTCGGCTTTCCGAAGTGGTTGTCCCCGCAATGGAAAAGGTGCTGGGCGAGGTCATGGAGCGTGTGAGAGAAAGGGGCGGAAGACCGCAGGGGTCGCTGCATGCCGGACTGTCGCTGATAAAGGAAACAACAAGAAAGGATAATGGCTCAAGCCATTGCCTGAATATGCTTCTCTCAGGGAAGCTGGCTTCGGAGTATGTCGTAAACAGGGAGCTGGGAAATGACGGCCTCAGCCATATCAGAACTATTCTGGGTATCGATCGCAAAATGACGAGAGCATCGAGGCGGGTCATCGTAAACTGGGATATAGTTGGGAAAAAATCGTTTCCTCTGAACATGTCCATGCGGATGAGGTTCAGCGAGAGCGTCCTTGGCGGCAAGATCCCGCCTGATGAAATAGCCGAGTCTTTTGCCATCGGGGGCGGTCAGCGCATAGATATTCCCGTCTCTCCCCGGTTGAAAAAGTTTCTGGATCAGGAAGAGGGAGCGTTGCGGCAGAATGACAAACCGATGATAGCCAGGATCTACAAGGCATGGGTTTATCTTGATCGGGGCCGTGCCTATGGTTTGAATATGAGCGACAGGCTCTATCTCAAACTTTCGGGCGACCAGGTAATAAAAGGGCATATAGTGGGTTATTATGGTCCGGGTCTGGGGATAAAATCTCCCAGGGGCTTTCCTGTAAATGAGGGGGCCATAATGTTTGTAAGGACGGGACAGAACCTTGTGAAGGTCGGGCAGGAATTTGAATTTGATCCTACAAGATATCCGACGTCGTGGCCTCCGCAGAAAACCCCGCCCTGATGTCCGTTTCGCAGGATCACCTGTTGGCGCCCAGGATTTTCTGCACGACTTCGGCGATGACCTCCTTGTTGCAGGGCTTGAGCGCCCATGCCAATATCCCATTGTCTGCGCCTATTTCCTTCATATGTTCGGAAGATTCACTTGTGAGCATTACGATGGGAATGTCGCGGAACTGGTCGCTTTCCCGAATTTTTTTCACCATTTCAATGCCTGACAGGTTTGGCATGTAGTGATCGGCTATGATCAGGCTTACCGATGGATTTTCCTCCAGCTTGATAAGGCCATCATTTCCGTCAACCGCCTGAATTATGGTGTAATCCATTTTTTTCAGCACACTGCTGATTTCCATTCTTGCCACCAGCGAATCATCCACGATTAGAATTTTTGCTTTATCCATTTTTCATCCTGTCCCTGAGAAAATCAATATTGTTTATTGCACCATGCAAATGTTTGAACTCGTCGACAACTATCTGTTTCATGACCTTTGCATCCTTTGGATGACAGCATAAGGCAAGATCCATATGGATGTCATTTCTGTCATCGATAAGAAACCATTTGCTTATAAGATTTTTTTTGGGGGGGGACTTTGGCGTCTCCGTAAGGACAACGGGAAGGCCTATGCAGTTGAAGGTTTTTGGATATTTGAATAGTTTTTTAAAGAGTCCGGCAACCACATTGAGAAATTCCTTGATTGTATCAAGAGCGACTTCATCGAGCATGTCTTTGTCTATGGAGTCAAATTTGCTGCATGCCAGCTTTTGCGCTGTTTCCATCGAGAAATGGGTGATAAGGGTGAAGTTCACCTCATTGCTTTCGATGCTGATAGCCATGTCATACCCTTCTCCAATGCCGTTTTGAAAGCTTAGATCGCTTTTCTTTCCGGAATTGTCAATGTCCAGTGTTTCAAGGTTGAAAAAAACGCGCCCCAGGTAAAGTGAAATCATATGTATATTTTCAAACATTTTGCTTTTGGTATCCATTTCATTTCCTGCACATGAATTAACATATAAAATTATACATGAAAATCGGTCAGGCTGCTGCGTTGAAAGATATCTCCTTAACAGAAGCTTCAAGTGGCAATTCCAACCTTAACTTGAATTGAAATTCATTTTTCCCCTCTTCGTCAATAATAAAATCCACGTTGCATCCGAATTCGTCTAAAAGCTGTGTCACCGCCTGAAGTCCCACCCCTCTTCCGGCCGCCTCGGATACCGAGTGCGACGTAGACAGTTCAAAACGGAAAAGCAGGTTGGCAATTTCGATGGCGGATGGGTTTTCCCCTTTTCCTATGACCCCGCCGGCTATAGCCTTTTCCTTGATTTTTTCAATATCAAGCCCCCGTCCGTCATCTCCTACCAGGATGTAAAATCTGTTGATATCTGAAGTCATTTCAATTGATATTTTCCCACGGGTGTCTTTTCCTTTCAAAGATCTTTCATTTTCTGTCTCAATCCCATGGGCGATTGAATTTTTAAAGATATGAACGAATACCTTTTTCAGCAACTCGCCATATTCGTTTGATATTCTGATTGAATTATCCGTTATGACAATTTCCGGGCATAATTTTCCGAGTCTTTCCGCCATGTCTTTTATCATCAAATTGCATTCAAACAACAGATCATTCATAGATACGCTTGAAATGTATTGCGTCACATGCGAAAATTCTTTTTTCAGCTCAAAATTTATTTTACCGAATCTTTGCTCCATTTGCTCAATTTTGTTTCTGACCGTTTCGAGCAGGACAGGGGAGTTGATTTTCCCAAGTTTTTTAACCGTATTGTCAAATATCGTTTTGTATGAACCAATTTTTTCCTCTATCAAATTGAGGGGCGAAATGAGAATGTCCTTCCTGTCAATATACTCAATGATGCATTCTCTTGCCTTGAGGAAAAGAGTTTCAGCGCTGTGAATCATATCGGGGAGGTAGCTCAGGCCGTACATCCTTGAGGTGCCTTTCAGGGTATGAAGATTTATCAGGATTTTGCCGATGCCTTCGGCATTTTTGGCTGAAATGGTGTTTGTGATGTTTTTGCATTCCTGCAGTGTTCTGCAACTGCTTACAAAAAACTCCTCAAATTTCAAGGGCCCGATTTCAATGAGCTGGGTGAGCTTCTCGATTTCCTGCTTTTGCTCCTCTTTCTGTTTCAAAAGGATATTGTATTCTGTCGTATCCCTGATGATGATCATCAGTTTTTCGACATCGGACGAATTCTCACTTAAAATCGGATGCCATGTGAGCTCGAATGTCTTGAGTTTGCCGCTGGGGGCTTTGTACTCGAACACAGGTCTCAAAAAATGTCTGTTCAATTCATAGTTCAGCTTGTTTTTGCCCATGACGATCCGTATGGCGTGTTTGATAAGATCCTTTTCATCCGCACCCAGAACAGCCCTTGAGAGAAATATCTCCTCGAATGGCATCCCGGCAATATTCATATTTTCAAGGAGGTATTCCAGATACTTGGAATATTCATGGTGGATCACTCCATCCTTTGTTATCGCCAGGACGCCTTGCTGCATGTTCTGCAGTAATTTGGTTACATCGTCAGTCTTTTGCTGTAGCTGAACAGTCCTTGACCTGACCTGCTCCTCAAGGTCGGCATAGAGTTTTTCAAGATTCTCGATCATGACGTTTATTGATTGCGAGAGGTAATCTATTTCGTCTGATTTTTTTCTGAACAGAAATATGTTCGTTCTGTCCAGCCTGATTTTTGTATTTTTGCTTATATCTTGTCAGCTCTCTTTTATTCTTACTTT
>JADFZC010000271.1 GCA_015232735.1 Oligoflexales bacterium
CACGCGTATTTCTCTTTTCATTCTCTTTTTTTCCATAATCTATTGTTTGTATTATTATGGTCCGGGGCCTTCCCCCGCTATCTCCGGAAAGCTTCTAGGGCTGCCCATTTTCCTCTACTTTCTGCTTTTGCCGTGGGGGCACTTCATCGACAAAAAAAGACCGGAATGAGAATAGTCCCGCTACTTATGCCTCTTCAATGAACACATTAAAAGGATTTGTGAATTTCGGATTATGCTTGAATATTACCCGGATGTAAGATTTTTTTATCTGAACAGTACCAGTTATTAATTTTTTTAATTCATGTAATTATAGCCAAAATAAATTTGGCTTGAGTTCATTAGTAAATATTCCGTTTAGATATATGGATCCCTTTTTGAAGGTTATGGGCAGGCTTTACTTAATTGCCCCAATTCTTTAGAGATTGGGTAAAAAGATAGCAGTTCATCAGTTCATCGGGGGAAGTACGTATGAACATGAATATAAAGCGATCATTGTTTTTTTTTATTATGTTTCCTGTCTTGGGGATGACAGGATGCGATGCCAATGTTGTATTGTATACCAGCCAGCAAGAGATCGATTGCGATACAAATCCGGATAGCAGGGCATGCCAGATTAAAGCCAAAAAAGACCTTCAAAATTTGAAGGGCTTCCGACTCAATGAAAAATATGCCTTGACAGAACTCCAGTCTCTTGACATCAGCTGGTCTGTCCCTCCGACAGCTCTGACAATCAAATTCTTTAAAATTACGCTCACAAAGGAAAAAGAGTGCCGGACAGAATTGTTTTCGCAGCAAGTCGGCGCAAAAGATTTATCAGCAACGATTAACGATGTTCAAGAGGGAATTTATTATTGCTGCCTTTACGCAAAAACATCAGCAGGAATTTTCTTTCCCTCCGAGAATAACGGTCTTCGCATTGTTGTAGATAGAACACTTCCGGCAGTTGCCAAGGATGATTCTCAAAGCACCGCCGCTTCATCAGTCGCTACTGACAAGGAAGCCGGCAATACTAAAGCATCATCGTCATCAAACTCTCCCGCTATAGCTGAATCTCTACTTAACCCTCCCAAATCCCCGGGATTTTCTTCAACTTACAGTAATTCACAGACAGTAACTCTTTCGTTTACAGTCGGCAGTGGCGCAAATTTTTCAACCCATAATGCAATGGCATGTACACAAAGCGATTGTGCAACAGGATGTCTTTCAAAGATTGTGACAGCGACATCACCTGCCGTACTTACCGGATTGTCAAACGGATCAAGTTATTACGGTTGCGTTCAATCTCAGGACAAAGCGGCCGGCGTTACCGGATGGGTGGCAAGCCTAAACCCGGTCATCATAGATATCACGCCGCCCGCTAATCCCACAGCTGTTAGCGTGCCTTTGTACACATACTCAAACCTCAGTATCACCTTCACTCCCGGAGTTGAAGGCAATCCAGGAAATTTCAACACCAAAGCCTGTCTTGCCAGCGATTGCAGCGGCACCTGTTACGGAAGCACAGCGACTCCTTCTTCGCCAGGTTATGTGTCTGCGGCATCTTTAACCAGCGGCGTCAGCTACTACGGATGCGTTCAGGCGACCGACCTTGCCGGAAATACCTCGGCGTGGGCGGCATCAGCTTCAACTGCGATCTATAACCCGATTTACACGATAACTTATGATGGCAACGGCCATACGGGCGGCACGGTCCCGACAGATGGCGCCGCCTACACCGTTGGACAAAGCATCACCGTGCTCGGTAATAGTGGGTCACTCGTCAAAACGGGCTACGTTTTTGGCGGCTGGAACACTGCGGCCATCGCCGGCAGCGGTACGACATACAGCCCGGGGCAAAGCTTTGCCATGGGGACGGCAAATGTTACCCTCTATGCCGTCTGGCTGCGCTTCTGGAGTCTGCCGCAAAATGCGGCCAGCTATACGGGGATTGCTACCAACAGGATTCTCAGCGTCTATACTTCGGGTTCGAATATTTACATCGGTACATCGCACGGCCTGTCAATATCAACAAACTCGGGGAGCACCTGGATGACTAAAACCACCTCAAACGGCCTTGGCAGCAACATTGTCAACGGGGTTTTCGCTCTTGGCTCAAATATCTATGCGGCAACCGAAAACGGATTGGCAATCTCAACCGACTCTGGATCGAGCTGGACCAACTACACCACGGTTCAGGGACTCGGCAGCAATATTGTAAATGATGTTGTCGCCACTTCGTCAGGAACAAATATTTTTGCAGCGACAAATAATGGACTTTCGTATTCAACTGACGCTGGATCGACATGGACCAACAAAACCACGGCAGCAGGTCTTGGCAGCAATACGGTAAACAGTGTTTACGCATCCGGAACTTATGTCTACGCGGCGACAAGCGGAGGTCTGAGCATTTCAACAAACACCTGTTCCACCTGGAGCAACAAGACAACCGCTGACGGACTTGGAAGCGATACCATCAATAAGGTTTATGCGCCTACAACTTCCGATATCTATGCCGCAACCTCTGCCGGAGTATCTTATTCGACAAATTCAGGCACAAGTTGGAGTAATAAGACCACCGCCGACGGGGTTGCCAGCAACAATGTCTTCAGCATATATGCATCCGGAAGCGATATCTACGCGGGAACCGATTCGGGACTCTCGATTTCAACGAACTCAGGCACCAGCTGGACGAACTATACTACAGCCAGCGGTCTGGGCAGCAATACCATCAATGGGGTTTATACCGTGTCATCAAACATTTATGCTGCCACTGACATGGGACTGGCCATTTCAACAAACTCAGGATCTACCTGGAGCAATCTGACAACATCAGGTTCTTTCAATGTCGAGGACATAGGTTCCGTATGGGCGACAGGCTCCTCCATCTGGGCAGGAACCTGGTGGGGAGGACTAGCAAAATCGATCGATGGCGGTGCCAGTTTCACGACGCTTCCGTCGTCCGGTCCCAATGGTCCGGGGTCGTCTGTTATCAGCGGTGTTTGTGCATACGGCTCCAATGTTTATGCAGGAACATATGCCTCAGGCAATGCCGTCGCCGTCTCTCTCGACTCTGGCTCTACCTGGACCACCTATTCAACGCCGACAATCATGGATGTAAATGCAAGTTCCATTTACTGCGATCAAAACACCGTTTATCTGGGCGTCTTTACCGCTTTTTCGTTCTCCAGCGACTCAGGAACAACCTGGACAAATAAACCTACAACCAATCCATGGCATTTTGTAGGAACAACTCCAGGCCTGCCGGCTCTTGATTCCTGGGGTTTTACCGCTGTTTTTGGCGATGGAATGAACCTCTATGCTGGAAGCCACTCTTCAGGTCTTGGAATTTCAAACGATGGGGGATCGAGCTGGACGACAATCACAACAACCCAGGGTTTGGCTTCAGACGCCGTATTGTCGATCAATGCATCCGGTTCGAAGATTTATGTCGGTACAGAGGGCGGCCTCTCTGTTTCTGCAAATGGGGGAACAAGCTGGACAAATTACACGACAGCAAATGGACTTCCAAGCAACGTCATTAACAGCATATACGCTGTCGGTTCTACCATTTATGCCGGAACCGATGTGGGACTTGCAATTTCTGTGGACAGCGGGGCAAATTGGACATCATTCACCGCTCTGCAGGGTCTTGCCGCCAACACTCCCGTTTATTCAATTTTTGTCAGAGGGCCTGCAGTCTACGTTGGCACTGCCGGGGGACTTTTCGTTGCAAATCCGGCAATCAATGTTCAATAAGAGGCAAATTAAAGTCTGCCCCAATCCCTGTAAAATCCCTGCAGCGAATAAAATGCCTTTTTCCTCTCCCCTTTTTCCGAGACAAGCCCCTTCCTGTTCCATCCATCCTGGATTTTTGGCAGAGGCCGCCTGGGAGACCTGAAATCCTTGAGTATCCACGGGGCCACGCCTCTGAGCGTCTCTATTTTTTTGAGCATGACAAACTGCTTCTCGTACATGTCCTGCTGATATTCTTCGCTCCATCTTGTCAATTTGTCCGCATGGTATCCGGCAAGTGCATCCGCTCCGAACTCGCTTATTATCAAAGGTTTCCTGTATTCGATTCTCCATTTTGTGGAGAGACATTTCTCCGGGAGTCCCGTATACCATCCGATATATTCATTGAGTCCGATGACATCGAGATATTTGCCAAGCGGATCATTTACAACCCTTAGATCAGGACTCTCTTCATGCTGTTCCAGAGCGGCGGTCACAAGCCTTGTCGGATCCTCCTCCTTTGCTCTTAACGCCAGATTTTTCATGAAATCGAGCCTGTCATCCCTGACGGGAGTCTCATTGCCTATGGACCACAGAATGGTCGCAGCCCTGTTTTTGTCCCGCATTATCATATCTGCGAGCTGGCTCTCGGCATTTTTATATGTCTCCCTGTTTTTCCAGTCTATTGTCCAGTAAACGGGAATCTCCTCCCAAACCAAAAGCCCCATCTGCTCAGCCGTTCTAACCATCATTTCATTATGCGGATAGTGTGCAAGCCTCACAAAATTG
>JADFZC010000272.1 GCA_015232735.1 Oligoflexales bacterium
ACTCGTGGCCAAAAAATGGCGCAGGGTGATACGCCAAACATCGCGCTTTTTGCCATGGCGCGCACTCCTGATCGCGACCCTCTGTATCATTGGGTTGGCCCCGTCATGGAGGTGAATTACTCTTTCATTGTAAAAGCTGATTCCAAGATCGTTATCAACAATATGGATGATGCCAAGAAACTGACTGCGATTGGAGTTTTTCAAAACGATGCAAGGGATGTTATTCTAACCAAGGCGGGCTTTACTAATCTTGATCGTAACATTACTGGCGATTTAAATTATAAAAAATTGATGATGGGTCGACTTGATGCCGTAGCAGCCTCTGATCTCTTTCCAGTCAAAGCAGTCGATGCGGGATTTTCTCCCAAGGATTTTAGGATAGTATATTCTTTCAAAAAGATTCAGCTGTATGTTGTTATGTCAAAGAAAACAGATCCAGCTATTGTCAAAACCTGGAATGACACACTCGACAATATGAAAAAAGATGGTACTTTTTTAAGTATCCAGGAAAAATATCTTCCCAACCGGCCAATGCCGGGTCCTGCTAACACAAAGCTTGACTGAAAGATTCGACATTAATCGCTTTCTCTTGAGGATTATAGTCCGATAAGTTGTGGTTTAGGCTGCATGTGGGGATAAGAGCTCTTTCCTTGCCTCACTTGCGGTGTCCGGTATCTTTATCAACAGCGAAAATTTACGAAATTCATCGCCTAATTTTTCCTCAGGATCGAGGATTACCTGGATGGAGCCGCCAATGGCCTTGAGCATATTGTAAGCGGCATTCATTCCGACTCCGCGACCGGAAAATGGGGTCACGCTATTATGGGTCGAAAAACCATAGTGAAAGATCATTTCTGCAACTTCAGCATCACTGGCTGTTGGCATTAGCAATCCGGCATCAATGGAGTTCTTACGCAAGTCGGAGATATTAAGCCCTATCCCGGAGTCCCGATAGCGAATGAGATATTCATCAATGCCGGAATGAGTAGTGATGATAATATTTCCTGTTCTGCCATCAATAAAGCCATGGACCAGACTATTTCTAATAATATGGACAAAGACACCTTCCATCAGAGATTCCATCTTTTTGTTGATGTAGAGATCCTCACCAACAATTTTATAAGTCGGACAGGGAATTGCACATTGAAGAGCCATATTGGGCAGGGAGTTTAGAATGGGCATAAGAATCTCTTTAAGCTCTATCTTTGCCAGTTTAGTAATGGTAATGAATACGGCGTCATAGTCACGATCAAAATGTTGCTTCAAATTTTTCGTTTGTATTTCTCTCACCATCTGTTCCAGTGGATGTATGATCGCTTCAAACTTTGTCAGATCACCACGATCAAGTTTGTTATTGATACATTTAAGAACGTCAAGCTGCGAAAGGCAGTGATAAGCCTTGTCATTAACCATAGGACGATACGTTTCTTGAGATTCCACAGGATCTTTTATCAGGTTCTCACACTCGTGGATAGCACCTGACAACGCATGAAATCCATAGATCATTGCACAGCTTTTTAATGTATGCAGATTAAGGAGAATATCATTTCGATCCACTTGCATCTCACCTGGTGATTCTTTGTCAAATAAAGTTATGAACTGACTAATAACTTTCATGATTGATGTCACGAAAATATCAAATTTTCTGGGTGGTATGGCAAGGATTTGCGTCATGTGCATGGTCTCTTCTTCTCTTTTGCGAGCATTGGTTTCAGCCTGTCGCCGTTCAGTAAAATCCATTACCGAGATAATAAACTTTTCTACGATATGGTTGTTCGTTACAATGGGGGCCCAATCAATGATCAGCTCTTTTTGATTGCCGTTAATTTTCTTGAAAACAGTGGATGGAAAAAGGCTTTTATTGAGTTCCCAAGTGACTGCATTTTCACCAATGACAGTGAAAATGCGTTCACGAATCATATCTATCTGCCCCGTGTTAAAATTCGAATCATCAAATAGCAATGAAATCGCATTTTCGCCCGCTAATTGCTTTTTCTCAAAAATATCTTCCAAAAAGTCGGAATACTCTGTGAGAATCTTTAAATCATTGTCGATTGCAAATATTCCCTGAGGAAGATTACGTACCAGGAGAGCAACCTCTTTGGTTCTTTGGCGGACTTTACTTTCCAGATTGTGGTTGAGATCTTTGATTTTTTCGATTTTATGCAAAAGCGATGAACCCATTGCGAAAAAACTCTTTGACAGCAAGCCAACTTCGTCGCGATAACTACATAACTTATCACGGAGATCGTCATTGAGCTGGTCTTTTGCCGGATTTTCTGGATCAATTCCCTGGGCCAATCTCGTTAACGAGTTGAGAGGATTCGCTACGACACGATGGGCAAAGAATAGAAAGATAACCCATAGTGCTATTGTTTTGATTACGGCATTCACAATGATAAAAGTGATGCTATATTGCACCCGTTGGATCGCCGTGACATTATCGGAGAAGAGCGAACAATAGCCGACAGTTGTAATTTTTGCAGCTTTTTTGCTGTTTAAGTATGTTATGGGAGTGATTACCTCGTACATTCCGCGCATGGAATTGGAATCGACTTTTGTTTCTCCAACATAGACTATCGCGTTCTTGCCTTCGTCGTAGATCACAACCCCTTTGATTGCAGGAATTTTCAAGATGCCATCAACGGTGGATCGAAGCTGTCCCACATTCAACTGCCATAAAGATTCAGCCAGCCCTGGAGCAAAAGTGTTACCAAGGTCGGCCAGATCCTGTTTAATAGCGTTTTTTGAATTGATATATTCGAATGCCAACTGTGTTACGGTTACGATTACTGTGACTATCAGATAAAAACCAAATACCAATTTAAGCAGTTTGGCCCCAATCTTACTTTTTAAGGAAAAACCTGTTAAAAAAGCTCTGGACATAATTAAACTCCATATTGATGAACAGGAAGATAGATATTTTCTTCTTGTCCTATTGACCGCGAGCTGGGTTCATATAAATACACATTACATTTAAAAAACTATAGCTTTCCAGAAAAATAATTCGGGGTAAAAAGACCCTGTTATCGGCGATTAAGGCGTCTTTGTCGGAAAAAATATCCTCATTTATGTTCAATAAACTCCGGTATTATTTTGTTGGCTTTTGGTTCTTCAGTGCTTTTTGGAGTAATTCAATTTGGTCCTACAACTGCATCGATCACCTTGGGAGCCGGAACGTTTTATTTTCCGCTACTTTGAACTCCTGCCGGGGATCCAGTGGGTGAGCTTTGTAGTCCAAAGTTTCAGCCAGGCAAGTCTGCCGGCAGTCTTGACTTCCGTACCCGCCGCACTGCTCCTGCGGGCTTCTTTTCGGGCTTCATACCGATCCCAAAATATGGCCGCTCCTGTCGCCACGATCACAAAAGAAAGCGCAATGGCCCAATCTTCCAAAGTCAGGGTGGAAAGAGCATAAAAATCTATTATCATATGGCATCCTCCTCAATTCAAAAATTAGCATAGGCCTTAATTAGTCGCTGGCGCGAATGCGCCAGTAAACGTATCCTGGCAAGCGAAGCTTGCATAGGATCTGGTTGTAACATGCTGATATTTCGTGACAGATCCTTCGCCTTTAGGGCTCAGAGCCTGTCTTGAGAATACCAAAGGAATACGCCTTTGGTGCGAAATGCGTCAGTAACGTGTCCTGACGAGCGCAGCTAACATAGGATCTTCCCGAAATTTCAACATATTTCAACCAGATCCTATGGTTTTCTTCGCTTGTCAGGATAAGTCTCTGACGCGAAATGCGCCACGGACTTGTTGAAGATTAGGAGAGTTTTCAGAATGACAAAAGATAGGGAAGAATTAAAAACTGCACACCTGGTTTCTCTTGGCTGCGCCCGTAATCGGGTTGACTCAGAGGTTATGCTCGGCTGTCTTATTGAAGATGGATGGAAAATAGTTGATAGTCCTGAGGATGCGGCTGTTATTATTGTCAATACTTGCTCCTTTATAAAAGACGCCAAGGAGGAGAGCATCGATGTAATTTTGTCGATGGCGGAGATCAAAAAGACCGGGTTCAACGTAAGGTTAGTAGTTACGGGTTGTTTAACACAACGATATCAAAAAGATTTATTAAAAGGCTTTCCGGAAGTGGATCTTTTTATCGGGACAGATGAATTTCATAGAATCAATGAGCTGCTCAAAGATAAATCCGATTCTGCTGGATTGTTTGCTAAAAGGACGAATTACATATATTCGGGAAAATTGCCCAGAATAAATACTCTGTCGACGGTATCAGCCTATGTGAAAATTGCTGAAGGGTGCGATCATGCATGCTCATTCTGCATCATTCCGAAAATTAGGGGGCGTTTAAGGTCAAGATCTGTCTCAGATATAACTCAGGAAGTTAAGGAACTGGCCAGCCAGGGTATTTTGGAAATAATACTTGTGGCACAAGATCTAGCCGCATATGGAAGGGATCTGGGGAATGTCACTCTTTTGGATCTATTAAAATCTCTAGTGAATATTGACGGGATTGAATGGATCAGGCTA
>JADFZC010000273.1 GCA_015232735.1 Oligoflexales bacterium
TTCTCGGTCTTCTTCTTCGGCCTTCCTCTCTGTTTCTGTGCTGGTTCAGGTATAGGCTTCTCAAGCTCAGGTTCCGGCTCAGCAGGCGCTTCCTCTTCTTCATCCTCTTCATCCAGGTCAGGCATAAGCCCTTCACCGGAACGTGCCATCTTCTTGGCCATCTCCTGTTTCAGCTGTTCGCGATGATGCGCTTTGCACATGTTCGACAGCATAAGCTCTTCCCAGCTCTGCGTCACATGCAACCGTTTCCTAAGCAGCGGCTTGCTCTGGCTTATATCAATCCCGCATTTGCTAAAGTCAACGCCAATATTTTCGAAGTTGTCCAGAAAAAGTCTTGATATCGCTATTGTTCTTACATCGTCGTCGCCCCTTTGAGGGGAATTTTCGTCGGACGGTTCCCTTATTGGCATGGGAATAAATGTGCAGATACCTTTCGATCTGTCCTGCATATCCCTGAGCAGGGTCAGAAGGCCCACTCTGTCCGCAAGGGTTTCATCTCTTCCATAATGCATGGATAAGGTTGACCTTAGGGCTGATTTGTGCGCAGCTTCGTGAATGCTGACGAGCCTTTCGAGAGAAAAGGCATCAGGCGTGCCCTTTTCTTTCCAGGTGTTGTTTTTCCAGAGAAGATCGGAGGTAATCTCAGATATTCCAGCAAAGACAAACCTCTCAAGTATTTTTTCAGGGTCTTCTTTTTCTGAAGAGGCGCATGTAAGAATCTCTGCAGCGCTTACCGCAATCCTGCCAATGTTATGAAACTGTTTTTTTATAGTTTGAATCCCGGTCATCAGGTCATTGAAGGACGATGTCTCACCTGGTGCCGATCCAATCTCAACCCTGTAGGTTGTTTCAGTTATATCTTGAAACCCATGGCTATCAAGGCGGCAACTTGTGCTGCGGGGTTCTTCGAATTTGGTGTCTTGTCCGATTTTCCTTAATGTGACAGTCCGGTTTTCCTGGAATGATACCACACCATGTCCTGGATACATCAAATTAACCAGATAACCTAACAGAGGCAGATCCTGTGAATCCATGAGCCAAAGTGCTTCCTTTGGACTGAGTCTCTCGTGCCCAATAGCCTTGTTAATGATTTCATCCCTGGGATTCAAACTGCAACCTTTACAAAATAATAAAAAAAACAAAAAAATTCATTTTCGTTCCGAACGGCACATTAAACAGCAAGCTTTGGTTTACTACAAGCAAATTCGGATAAAAATCTCATCCGTGCCGCAGACTGTGCAATTTGGGTTCTGTTGCCGACAGAACTTTACTAAATTTTTATTTATAGAATTCTTAATACATAATATAGAATTTTTGAAAAAATAAATCCATCACAAAAAAAGACCGTGCCCGTGCCCGTGCCTGTGCCCGAGCATTATAAAAAGATAGATCGCAGGTAGCTCGTTACAGATCCTATGCTTTTCTTCGCTTGCCAGGATACGTCTGCTGGCGCTGAAAGCGCTAGCGACTAATTTTGGGTGATAAAGGCTGCGGCCGGGCACGGGCACGGGATGTAATCAGAAAGGATCGATTGCAAGAAATGAAACCTTGTTGTCCGTCGAAAAGTAGTGAAAACTGGGATGTCTTCGATGGTCTCTTGTCGTAGTGAAATCTATATTGATTATTCCTATAAACTCGCTCCTTTCAAACGGAGCCACGTTGATAATAAAATTATTTACGCTGTTCAGGCAGAGATACAGTCCGATGCCGGCGCCGCCGTTTAAGGCAAGATCCGGAATCTGACGGTCCTCTCTGAAACATCTTGCAAAATATTCCAGGATAACCTTTCGTTCAACGGCTCCGAATGGATCCGATACCGATATGGCAAGCCTTGTCCCATCGCTTCCTATTTCGAGCCGCGCCGCTTCCCTTGGTTTGAGGACAACCCTGTTTGTGCGGCTTTCGTTCGCGTACATGGGGATTCCATTTGAATCTCTGGGAGCGTTGTAGATGGCGTTCATAAGCAGCTCATCCGTCAGGAGCCCGACTGATGTGATAAGGGAGTCCCTCAGGCCAAGATTGCGGCAATAATCGGATACCGCCTCGATATGGTCAGCCTTGTCATTTGAATCTCTTATGTGAAAAACGGAAGAGGCGGCGCCCCAGCTCAAATATTTTTTTATTCCGAAAATATCCTCGCTTAAAATTTTTGCAGCGGTAACCAGAATGTCGGCGCCGGAAAGCTTGCCGTCCCTGTTTTTGGCTACGAAATTCGTAAAATCCCTTATGCCGGCCAGGTAACTGTGAAGCTCCTCCAGCCTGTCCTCTGAAAGGAGTATCATGGCGGGAACGTTTGAAAAGTCGATTTTGTTTTCAGTTAGATGTCTATGGCCGACAATATCAAGAAAATAGAGCGCAAAATGTTTTGTGCGGGCAAGCTCGTGCAGTTGATCCAGGGATTCAGGGCACAGGCACTCCACTCCGGTGGCTGAAAGAATCCTCGAAAGCATTTTGCGATTTCCAACATTGTGATCGTAGATTAGTATTGATTTTTGTCTCATTTCAATGCCCATTTCATTATTCAGAAGTTAAGTTAGTATCAAAACCTGTTCGTTACCCCGCCTTGTTGATCCTGTCGAACATTTTGGTGACAAACTGTTCGTAAATTTCTATGTCCTGTTCAAACTCCAGCTCCCCCCCGCAGCGTGGACATTCCCCGACCAGTTGTTCCAAATCCCCTATGCCGTTCAATTTCCTTACTTCAACCGATTTTTGGGTTTCATAGTCGCACTCCTGGCAGATTTCCGATATTTCAAATGATTCCACGATTCCATTGTGACCTACGAATTCCGGTATCATGAAAAACTGATTTACGATGACCGTTGAGCAGTTGAGAAAATGTATTTTGGTTTTCAGATTGATTATGGCCTTGACCCATTCCCTTACACCGCAGCTGTTGATTCTGGAAACTCCGGCGAAGTCAATCCATACCTCATCCCCGATATTGGTGGTAAGGTCCTTGAAGGAGCATGTTTCGTCCAATATTCCCGATATTTTGACATGTTGTTTGTCGGTCCATTCAATGTTCAAATTACCCATAAGTTAATCTCCAACTCTCTCTTTTGATAATCGTGATTGTTTTCGGCGAAAATATATCGATCTTGAGAGAAAAGGAGACAGTGCGGCTCTTTTTTTATTGCCGTGCGGAAGGAATAATTTTGACGACTTTGCAAAAATCGATCAATTTGTCTTACATAACCTGTTGATGAGATCTATCAGATCTTTCGCGGCCTGCCCGCTTCGGGTTTCAAGAACAGATGCGTCCCTTACAAGGATGACCTTTTCAATCTGGGGGGGACTGTCGGGATTTTTGTCGTCAAAGGTGATTTTGTTTGCATAAATCACAATTGGGGGTTCTTGTGCGACAAAGTGATATGCGGTCGTAAATTTTTCACCGCTTGCCGATTTTATCTTTGCCTTTATTTCCTCAAGCTTTCCTTTTATCTCCTCATGAGTTGCTTTAATGATGCACTCTTTGCCGCCGACGGCTCTTACAAGAAGCGGACCATCGAAGGCGGGAGCAGCCAAGGATGTGTCCTCAGCCAAATGCAGCCCAAAGAAAGCGGCAGTTGAAATTGCTGACAAGATGAATAATTTTATTTTCATTTTTTTTCCCCTTCCTGTTCAAGTTTTGGAAGCACCTGCGAATCTGACGAATGCATCCCAGGAAATTATGCTTTTTCCAAATTTTTCCCATTTTTGCGGAAGGCCCTTTTTTATTATTTTTGAGATGTCCGGGTCTTTTTTCATCTCTTCTTCAATATACGCTGTAATTGATTTCAGGTCTGACAAGAATGATGAAAGCTCGCTCTTGCTTATGACGTCGCCTCTTCCGGGAATGACCTTGCCATCGTCAGGCAGAAGGCCGGCAGCTTTCGACAGGGCCTCGATGGTACCCCGGACCGACCCTCCGTTATCGATGTCGATATACGGGAATCCTCCTGCAAAATACAGATCCCCTATATGGGCCACCTTGGATTTCTGGAAAAGAACAATGCTGTTTCCATCGCTGTGTGCCCTGTCAGCGTGTATTATTTTTATTTCCTCTTCATTCATGTAAATGGTCATTTCATCCTTGAATGTAAGTCTTGGCTGTCCTGCGGGAGGCAGCGGTACCGTCTTCCTGTCGAAAAACTTTACATGCTGTTCCCTCGCCATTCTGTCCCTGCCGGCATCATGGGAAATTATCAGCGCATCTTTGCTGAAATAGGCATTGCCGCCGACATGATCTTCATGCCAGCAGGTGTTGATAAGAAATCTGATTTTGTCTTTTTTAATCTTTTGAACGGCACCTTCGATTTTTGCTGAGAGCTGCTGAAACTGGGAATCAACCATCACAATCCCTTCTGATCCCATGTAGACACCTATGTTTCCCCCTGCGCCTTTGATCATATAGACGTTGGGCACTATTTCTTTCAGGTCTACGCGTGTCTTTGAGATATCCTTTTTGGGAATATAAGTTT
>JADFZC010000274.1 GCA_015232735.1 Oligoflexales bacterium
CGATCTATCATATTTTTCTCCCTTTCGTAAAATGTCACTTCTTGAGGCAGGACACCACTTTCGTCTCATAACTGTAACTTTTCGGCGCACCCAAAACAGTGACACCCGTTACCTTTACAAGATATTTGCGATCGGAAACGGCGCCGACAACGGTGTACGTTATTGTCGGATAGCAATAGCCGGATTTTCCCACCAGAAGGTTTGTAACCGCAGTGGCACTTCCCGTTTCCGTATCGGTAATACTTACGGCCACACCTGAAAAATCTGCATCCTCCACGCTGAATGACCAGCGCGCACTTAATACTGAACCCTGAATATCAGGATAGCTGCCGGAGGGAGGCCATGCGATATAATCGGGAGAGGCGGCTTTGTAATTCAGCCCCATCACATAATGGGCATATCCATGTGTCTTGGAGGTTGTAACAACGCCGACAGCTGTCGTTACGAGTCCAGGGCAGATTTCCCATCTTCTGTGACCTACATTGCTTGAGTTGGAGTCACCAGGATCGATCAGAAATGCATCGATCAGGCTTGATAAGACAAAATTGTCGAATCCCATGCACCCAAGACCAATATTGCTGGTTCCGGCGCCCTGAGAACCTGACCCGGTGTAACAGAGCCATGTCGAGTCAGGGTAATGGCTCAGCCTCTCGTTTGCGGCCATGATAAGCCCGGCAGCCTGGGCCTTCAACTCCCCTGCCTGGTCCAGCGACGTTTTCCCAAGACCGTGAAAACTTCGCATGTAGTTGAGATAATTTATTAGAAAGTTCTGCGCATCCGGTTTCAGCTTTCCCGGCTTGCAGGAGGATACGTCCGGCTCTTCTTCATATATGGAGCCAATATATGTGCTGTTAGTCTTGTGCGTGACACAGACAGGATCATTTGAAACTATTTCCGGGGCGGAAGATATCGAGGAACAGGTGTAAGAATACGTTTTTTCGGTTCCTCCTTCCACACTCTTGCTTTCCCAATCAGAAGGGATCGACGTTGGAATGTCTGAAGAGGTCGTTGTCTCTGTCGAAATCTCAGTCGATGTCTCAGTCGATGTCTCAGTCGGTACCGTGGTGGTCTCGGATGTTTTTTCTATCACCACCTGGGTTTTGTCATTTGTTGTCAAGCCGCCTTTTTGCGTGACTCGGCCGTCAGACGGGCCGCCATAAAGCCCTCCGGCAGGAACAAATCCGCCTGTGGAGGTCGGATCAGTCTTCGGCAGTGTCGGATCTTCCTTTTCCCTGCACGCAAAAGCTAATATGATGAGAAAGATACAGACCTGCTTGCAGGAGCACTCAATTCTCATCTTCCTCTCCCCGCTTTGTTTGTTGATTTTTTACCTTCCGATAACAGATCATAATCGGATCTCTTTTTCCAAAAGATTAGGCGGGCGATTTTAAATTTAATGAAAAAACGGAGGAAAATGCAGATTTAATTAGCCGCTAGCGCTGAAAACACTAGCGACTATCCTAGCGAGCCTTAGCTCGCATAGGATCTGTTGTAACATGCTGATATTTCGTGACAGATCCTGAATCCTGCGAAGGCCGGACTTCAATGAGGCCAGGTAAAGGGGAATGGTTATTTCCAGACCTCGGGCTCCGGTGGAAACAACGTGTCACGCTGCTTCATGACCTTCTCACAGTCATAGCTTTCGTCCACCGGCACAAGAATCATCGGGCTCAGTTTTGGGTCCGGATGCTGGGTGGGTGACCTTTGCGCCCTCAGAAGCGGGAACGGAGACCCTACAACAAGCTGTTCGGAGTGATCGGAAACGTATCCTTCAAGATTTCCCCTGTCGGTAAGAGACAATCCATAAGCGAAAATTTCACGCCTTGCCAGATAGAGTTCGGTATTTAAGACACCATACATCTTTATCTTTACGGTAACACCTGGCTTGCCGTCGTGGTCGTCATCCGAAATTCTAGGATCCTTTGGATTTTTGGGAAGAGGCTCGTCAGGGTTTTCAAGTTTGATCCCTATGGGTGTCGGGGTTTCCGGCCGCCATATGGAAAATACGCCGCCGTCGTTTCTTATTTCAACAGGCGTGCTCCTTGGAACGATTGCCTGTGTAAAGGAATCGGGGACCTCGCTTGTGAACGGCAGGTTCGACTTGTGGGCCGCATGGCAATAACGGTCTGTTGCTATGAGCCTGCCATCGTCATCCACCGTAAGATCCGTTATCCCGTAAGATATGACCAGCGTTCGCATTTCAGTCAGATAGACCTTCTCAACATACGCCACCACATCGTAATGGGCATATCTTCCCGCTATTTTATGCTTGAACCTTAATTCACCGTCATATACATCCGCCCCATTCCCTGCTGACATACCGCTGCCGGCCATGAAAGCCGCGGAAAACGAAAGAAAAAAAATTGACTTAAAGACAAAACCAAATACCCTTCGAACCATCGACTTCTCCTTTAATATTTGAAAATACCGCAGGCCGGCTACTGCCGGTAGAACGCTGGGATATGTATCACCTTCGAACCCAGAGACTATTTCATAACCCAGGATATTGCCTGGGCAGTTTATAAACCGTATAACCGCGGCAGGCAAGGAATTTTATGACAGACACTTCTTGACTACCCGTTCCAATATTGATAAACCCTTCCTGAATCAAGGGCTTGAACATTATCCTGCGAGGTCATGGGAGCATAAATGAAATATCAGATAAAACTCGGTGTGGTTTGCCTGGCGAGAAAAACCTTCGATTTCGAAACGGCGCATGAAATCTACAGGGGCATAAAAAACGAGCTCTCAAAAAGAAGTGATATCGGACTTGCCTTCATAGACAATCTCATAATCGAGGCGGACGACGCCGTAAGCGCAGCCCACACGCTTGTCCGCGAGGAGATCGATGCCCTCGTGTGCATAAGCGGAACCTTCAATCTCGGCCATCTTGCGCTTGAACTGAATAAGAGGATACAAAAGCCGATGCTGCTTATGGCGCTCGAAGAGCTTCCCTACGACGGCGGCAAAATCAGGCTCAATTCCGTGTGCGGAGTCAACCTAAACGCCTCCAATCTGTACAAGTCCGGCATTAAAAACTATCATGTCAAAATAGGAAACACTCTCGATGAAGACTGGCTTGATGCCATAAGGGTTGATACCCTCCTTTCAAAAGCCAGGGTCGGCATTCTGGGATTCAGGGCGCACGGATTCTTCAATCTGGGGGTTTACGATCCGGGAATCTACAGCGAACTTGGAATTCTTGTCGATTATTTCGATCCGGCCGAACTCATGGGGTTTCCCGTCCCGAAAGATGACTCGGTTTCCATGAGAGAAAAAGTTTCATCGCTTTTTGACCTGTCTGGAGTGTCTGAAGAGCAGGTCGCCAGGGTTTCAGACCTGTCAGTCAAATTCAGGGGCTTCATGAAGAAAAACAGACTCGACGCGCTTGCAGTGCGCTGCTGGCCGGAGTTTGCCGCAAACTATGGAATTTCGCCCTGCGCCGCAATGTCAATAGTCCAGTCCGAGGACATGATCACCTCGTGCGAGGGCGACATCGAAGGGGCGATATCGATGCTTGCACAGAGGGCCGCAGGAGGCACGACTCCATTTCTGTTCGACTTCTCACAGGTGGATTTCAAATCAAACCACGCCCTTCTCTGGCACTGCGGGGTCGCGCCGGCAAACCTCTGGGACGGCCGATGCAAAAGATCCCTCGACACCTACTTCGCAGGCGGCCGCGGAGTGACTGCCGATTTCGTGCTGAAAGAAGGTGATGTCTCAATCCTCAGGTTTGACTTTGCGCCACAGGAAAAGAGATTGTTCCTTTTGAAGGGAAAAGGGATCGCTATGGATAAGCAGCTGAAGGGAAGCTACCTGAAGACCACCTTCGACGTCGATGTCAGGGATATACTGAAAATCATCGTTGACAAGGGGATAGCACACCACGCGTCAATGGTCTACGGTGATTATATAGAGCCGTTTAAGATTTATGCGAAAATGAGGGGATATGAAATAGTCAGTCCCTGATGCACTTACTAAGCAAGTCTTCAATTAACCGCACAAAGGCACCGATGCCAAGCTAGACCCTAGCCGAAAAGGTCTGAATCAAGGCGCGAGGAGGAGGACGACCTACGTTTACATGCTGGTAAATGAGGATCGTCCGACGACGATTAACGAAGAGTCAGACCTTTTCGGCTAGGGTCAAGCTAAAAAAGAATGGCAAGAGAAAATATGATTTGGGACGCACTCCTTTCAAAGATATCCTCCTCATTATCAAAATATTTGGCACCAAAATTGAAATATATCCAAAATCAGAAATAACGAACAACCTGGTGACAGAACAGCACTCACAAAGATTAATATCTTAAGATATCAAAATATTGGTCCGATAGTTCATTAGTTTAGGAACTATTCTCTTCAAAAAGAGGTACCGCATTTTACTGTGAGGAGAACACATATGAAAGTCGTACCAACTTTTAATGGTCTGATAACAATTTCGATTGCTTTGT
>JADFZC010000015.1:0-8865 GCA_015232735.1 Oligoflexales bacterium
AGCTTCGCTTGCCAGGATACGTCTGCTGGCGCTTTCGCGCCAGCGACTAACTAAAATCAGGAGAGATTTTAAACCTCTCCTGATTCGACACCCGGTCCTTCAGGGCCGGGTTTACGAATCCTGATGAGGTTTTTTCTTTATTACTGTCCCTTTTGATGTGACAGGAAGCATTATTTTCGAATTGTCCGTAAAAAAACTCTTTAAATTGGGATAACGTCCTCTGGTCTGATATGCCCAAAAAAGCTGACGCCTTGGATGGCTGTGATTAAATATTATCTCAAGAACCCCCACCTCCTCCTCAGTAAGTTCAAGCTCCTTCCTGTTTTTAAGGAATACTTCAACCTCCTCCCGAAGACGCATATCCTGTTCAACATGTTTCTGGCGCGCCCCCAGAAGATCGACCTTCTGGGTCTCTTCTTCAAAAAGATCCTGGTAATGATGCCATGAACTCGCCAGAAGACTGATTGTCGGAATCCTTTTGCCAAAATGCCTCAAAAGCAGAAGAACTTGATCAACAGGGTGCGTTTGTACAATCATTTTGGCTTCCTGAAGTGCCTTATCCATCTCTCTCTTTGTGAGACTGCGCCCCTCTGCAAAAGAGTTTATGATCCTTTTCCATGTTGGAAGCGCCTTTTTGATTGTGGCAGAATTTTTTCCCGCCTTTTCACCTGAATCCGCGATTAACTGGAGATTCTTGCCCTTGACAAAAGGAAAAACGACTGCATCGTCTGCAGTATGCAGGTCCACTGCCGTATCAAATTCCCATACGCTTATATCATACTGAATGCCGATCCTCAGTGACTGCCTGCTTGGATGAATATGCTTTTCGCCATATCGAATATTAATGAATTTTTTTTGTTCCAGAGATAAAAGTCCTTCGTTAAGCTGATCCTCTTCATATCCTATAAGCGAGAAAAGTTCCTTTTTTGTCGTGATGAGTTCCGTCAATCCTGAAGCAGAACAATTCAGCAAATAGAGCATTATTCCATACTCACACTGATTGAGCCGAGCCATTGCCAGTACCTTCAGACCAGACTCATTGATGAAAGTTTTAAAGGACATAAAACCTCCACATTATTTTAAATGTATCATATTTTATTGTCTTAAAGCGACCAAAAGCTCATCCGCGTTTATCTGATCACCAACATTAACCCTTACACTGTCAATAACACCACTTGCCGGAGTCCTTACCTCGAACTGCATTTTCATGGACTCCAAAACAACAACCGTTTGATCCTTGCCTACAACATCCCCCACACTCACCAATACTTTTACGACTTTTCCAGGAATCGGTGTGATCATCTTATCATTTGATGACAGAACTTTCGCCTTAAAAATGGAACCGTCATGTTCTATTTTTTCCGAAAATCTCGCTTCCCCGACGAGTACTCCATATTCATAGTACTTGGAATTTACGGCCTTTACCCAATAAAAGGGCCTCCAGTGTCCTCCAGAAATCTTATAAAATCCTGATCCATTTTCAAAGCGAGATCCAGCAATATTTTTTGATATAAAGCTGTTTTCGTGATTTATTATCATATCACAATTTTCAGCTGAAGGAACAGTTCTTGAAAAGATCTCCCTGGTAACTGAATCCACAGTCGGATTTTTAAAGACCGTCTCATTCCGATTTTCGGATTTATTCAATTTATTTTTAAGGCAATAAAGCAGTTTTTTACCAGTTTTGCAAAATTCCGACTCCACCTCCTCCACTCTGTTTTTCAAGAGGCTCATATGGTCTTTAATATAGTCTGTTGAAAAATTAGCCAGCCTGAAGTCCTTTTCATTTAAAATGGCGAGCAAAAAACCAATATTGGATGGAGGCCCCAAATATATGGTCCTCATTAAAGCCTCTTTCAATCTATCCATGGCTTCCACCCTTGTTTTGCCATTAGCGATGATCTTCGCTATCATCGGATCGAAATGCGGGGATATCTCGTCTGAAGGTTCTATCCCTATCTCCCATCTTATGCCCATCCTTTTGTATGGCACAAAAGAAAGAACGGCCCCCGGTGCCGGGAAAAAAGAATTGTTTATGTCTTCAGCATATATTCTCGCCTCGATACTGTTTCCTCTTATCCCTTTTTCAAACATATCTTCGCTGAACTCACAACCCTCGGCCGCTTTTATCTGCAATTCCACAAGATCGATTCCATAGGCCTCCTCGGTAACCGTATGTTCGACCTGCAATCTCGTATTCATCTCAAGAAAATAAAATTCTTCCTCCAGTTCCCGGGTTTTCGGGTTAAATCGGCTCTCAAGAAGAAATTCGACCGTCCCTGCAGATTTATACGATGCATGCCTGCAAAGAGAGGCTGCCGCCTCACTCATGGCTCTTCTTGTCTTATCCTTTAAATAAGGGGCGGGAGCCTCTTCAATAATTTTTTGAAATCTTCTCTGAATGGAACAATCGCGATCACCTACGGTAAAAATATTTCCCTTGCCGTCACCTATGACCTGAACTTCAATATGTCTTGGACATTGCAGATATTTTTCCATTAAAATGGTTTTCTTTGCAAGAAGATTTCTCAAAGCAAGGCTGTTTCCGCTTAAAAGCCCTCCAAGTTCAGCTTCATTTCCGGCAAAGACCATTCCCCTGCCTCCACCGGCTGATGGATCTTTAAAAATTACAGGATATTCTATCTCGCTTGCCGAATTCAAAATAAAGGTATGATCGATGGTTGAAGAACTGTTACTGTTTATAGTCAAAGCCGGAAGCGTGGGTATCCCCAAATTTTTTGCAATGGCCTTTGCCCTTTCCTTGTTGCCGAGATCACGAATGGATTCGTATGAAGGGCCGATCCATGTCAATCCTGCTTCTTCGACCTTTCTGGCAAATTCACAGTTTTCAGATAAAAATCCGAATCCCGGATGCAGGGCATCACATCCGCTGCCTATTGAAAGTTCAATCATCCTATCCTGATCGAGAAAAAGATTTCTATCCTCCATTTCCACAGCGATGAAATCCGTGACATATTCTGTAAGGTAAGACGGCGGATTTTTGCCTATGGCCACCACGGTTCTGATGCCAAGCTTATCCGCTGACATTGCAATCCGCCGTGCAATTTCACCTCTATTTGCAATAAATATTTTTTTTATCTTTTTAGACATCCTTTTGAGTTCCTGAATTCACGGCAATCACATTCTAAAGATACCATTTTCCGTCTTATCCCACTTATGATGCAGAGTCGCAGCCAGAGCCATTGCCAAAACCTTCCTCGTCTCCCTTGGATCTATTATTCCATCGTCCCAAAGCCGTGCTGTTGAGTAGTATGCCGAACTCTCTTTGGCGTATTTTTCAAGAATTGGATTTTTAATATCATCTATCTCCTTTTGACTTATTTCAATTCCTTTTCGAGCCAGCTGTTCCCTCTTTACAGTCACAAGCACTCCTGCCGCCTGCTCACCGCCCATCACCGATATCCTTGCCTGGGGCCACATAAACAAAAATCTGGGATCGTATGCCCTCCCGCACATGCCGTAATTGCCGGCGCCATAACTTCCGCCTATAATTACGGTAATCTTTGGAACATTTGCATTTGCAACCGCATGGACCATTTTGGCGCCGTCTTTTGCAATGCCTCCGTGCTCATATTTTTTTCCTACCATAAACCCCGTAATATTCTGCATGAATATAATTGGAATATTCTCCCTGGCACAGATCTCGACAAAATGGGTGCCTTTGAGGGCGCTTTCTGAAAACAGAATACCATTATTTCCGATTATGCCTACCGGAATGCCCTCTATGTGCGAAAACCCCGTTACCAGGGTAGTTCCATAATTGGACTTGAACTCAAAAAATTCAGATCCATCCACCACTCTCGATATTACTTCCCTTATATCAAAAAATTGACTCAGATCCTTAGGAACAATACCTAAAAGCTCATCTGAAGGATATTCCGGCTGCCTTGCCGGCCTCAGTTCGACGTTTGCCTTGTCTCCTGAACCGAGATACCTGATTATTTCCCTTATTATAAAAACCGCATGTTCATCGTTTTCAGCCAGATGATCGGAAACACCGCTTATGGAAGTGTGAACATGCGCGCCTCCAAGCTCCTCGCTCGTGACATCCTCACCTGTGGCCGCCTTGACGAGCGGCGGACCTGCAAGGTAAATAGTTCCAGTATCTTTTACTATTATGCTTTGATCGGACATGGCAGGAATGTATGCCCCGCCGGCCGTGCAAAATCCATGCACAGAAGCTATTTGTGGGATACCCTTTGCGCTCATCCTGGCTTGATTGAAAAACATCCTGCCGAAATCATCCCTGTCTGGAAAGACCTCATCCTGCATCGGCAGGTATGCACCTCCGGAATCCACGAGATATATACATGTAAGATGATTTTCTTCAGCGATCTGCTGAGCCCGCAAATGCTTCCTGACAGAAATGGGAAAATATGTCCCGCCCTTTACCGTCGGATCGTTTGCAATAATTACGCAAGGTCTGCCATGCACTGTCCCAATGCCTGAAACGATTCCTGCAGAAGGAATCTCTTCCTCATAAAGGCCGCTGCCGGCGAGTACCGACAATTCAAGGAACGCGGAATCGTCGTCCACAAGTTTATCTATACGCTGGCGGACTGGCAGTTTTCCCAGACTGGAAAGACGCGCCTGAGCGCTGTCACCGCCGCCCTTTTTCGCTATTCCAATTCGCCTGGCCAGTTCCTCAAGCAGAGATTTGCCGTACTCATAATTCTCTTTAAAATAGTTATCATTTATATTTATTCTACTCTCAAGCCTCATACAACCTATTTCTTTTCCACAACCATAAAAGGACCAAAATCCCTGAGAAACCGCAAACTGGAGCCTTCATTTTCCAGAATCGCCATAAGTACCGCGCTTGTCACCTTGCAGTCTCCAATTGACCTGTGACGCCCTTCCTCAAACTTGAAACCATAGTGTTCCGCCAGACAATCCAGACTTTTTGAGTTCAAATCCGGAAGAAGCGCCCTGGCCAGTTTTAACGTACAAAAACAGGGCCAGTTTATTTGATACCCCAGGCGTTCACATTCATTGACTAAAAATGCCATATCGAAATCGGCATTATGCGCAACAAGGACAGCACCATCAATAAATTTTAAAAATTCAGGCATAACCTGGCCAGCCGGCGGCCGTCCAATCAGCATCTCCTCGGTGATCCCGGTTATCTTGGTAGCCTCCAGCGGAAGTGCTATTGGCGGCTTCACAAGAGTATCAAACTGGTCCACGATCCTGCCTTCCCGCACTTTAACCCCGCCGATCTCTATGATCCTGTCACTGCCTGAATCGAGTCCGGTCGTTTCAAAGTCAAAGATCACAAGGGTTGTCTGTTTTATCTCGATATCCGATGATGGAGAATATTTAATTACCTTTCGCAAAGAGAGTCTTGCATCGTCAAAATGCATGCTGTTATGCTCCTCGGGAAAAAGCACGTCATAAAACATCGTGTGAATTAACTGCTGACTCATATTTCTCCAACACTTTTAAGAGATTACAAACTAAAACGCCCATGAGTGCATGAAGGTCCAAAGTGATAATGCACTATTTTTAACATTTTTGAAAAGAGAAATGGGTAATATTGTAAAAATCGCAACATTTTTAATAAAATACACATAAAAACATGCCTGTGCCCGTGCCCGAACCTCACCCGCTTACCCGTATCCGATATCGAACCCACAAGCCTGAATTGAAATCACCGCCAAAACAAAATCGCTTTTGATTTTCAAAAGCCATATGGCCGTGCAATGTCAAATTTTTCAATACACCTTTTTATTATGCAAAAATGCAGGCCAGTTGCAATTTTCCGCAGTCTGTGACAACATTGTGTATGATACTAAATTTTTAATATAATTTTCCATTTACAGACAGAATATCATCCAACGCGTGAATTATGGCACAGAATTTAGATAATTTTTACGAAATTGCAACAAGAGCTGTACAGGGAGTGCTTCAGTCCATGTCCTTCGCTCCTCCTTACAAAGGGAAAGTGATAACAGACATGAGCCAGTTCAACGATGATGACGATTTGGGGTTCATCGTGGTGATGGGACCAAAAATAAACGGAGCCTGGGCTGTTTACATTGACGAGTCGTTCCTTCAGGAAAGCTATAACAAAACCACAAGTCAGGATCTGTGTGAACTGGATGACTGGCTTAAAGAAATGACCAACCGGGTCGTGGGCGCGACCAAGGCAATTCTCAGCAAGTATCACGTCGATTGTGAAATGAGTACTGTTCTTAAGCTGGATAAAAAAACCCTGGTCCGTGCCTGTGCCCCCATTAGCCCCCTGTATGGAATTTCATTTAACTTGGGAGCTTCAAATATTCATGTATTCTTCTCGCTTGTTTTAAACTGTGAAATTGATATCACGATGCCACCTGACGAAGGGGCCGTCATAGGAAATTTGGGAAGTTCTGTCATTTTTTAATTGGTATGAGGATGTAGTAATATGACTGATACACAAACCAACAACAGACGTTATAACAAAATACTCGTCATCGATGATTCAAGGTCAGTACGATCGCAGATGAAAGAACTGGCGAGCAGTTCCGGTTATGAGATACTCGAGGCTGCAAATGGAAACGAAGGATTGGAAATACTTAGAAATAATGATGATATAGCGCTGGTTTTCTGCGATGTAAACATGCCTGAGCTTGACGGCATATCCATGCTTTACAAGATCAGCAGCGAAAAAGCCCTTGGAGAAGGAAAACAGCATCCTCCAATAATAATTATCACAACTGAAAGCGGAATCCAGATGGCTCAAACCGCGAAAAATTCCGGTGCAAAAGGCTGGATTATAAAACCTGTCAGCCAGGAAACTTTCGATGTTATGGTAAAAAAGGTAGCCAGAACGTAGTTTTTGATCTTTGCACCAATTTCAAAATACTTCTATCTCATCGCCACTGACCGATTTAAGCCCCAAATCAGTCGTATTAAATTTATCCCAGTTTATCACCTGGCATTTACTTCGGTTGATTAGTGTTCCCCCATTCCATTCATCAATCCAGCTGTCCTCAATGAAATCGGATCCCTTGAAGAAAATAATGTCATTGATTTTGCTGGTACAAAGTGGAAGGGATATCGTCGTTATAATATTGGCGACCCCAAGAACCTGCTTGACTCTGCCTGCCACGCAGTTTGAGAATTCCCTCATCACATGGGCGTGAGCAAATTCCTCCGTTCCCGCACCTATTGTCTCAACAAGACGCACAATATCGGATTCACAAAAGAATGTAATGTAGCTCATTTTAATGTCCTCTCCGACGAGGAGAATAAGCGACATCCAATCCTTGTCTATCTTGGAAGAGCTATTATAATCCCTGTCCGTCACTTCGTGTATTCCACCAAAATATTCCAAAGTGTGCTTTACCGAATCCCGAATGACAGCTTTAAGTTTATTTGCAACTTCCTGATTCAAAGCCGTGTCTCCTCGAAATATAACAGAAAAACCCCTAAAACAGCATGATCTGTCCTGGTGAACCAAGTGGATGTTTTTCCTCCCTGGTATCAAAATCCGAGAAGAAAAACAGGAACGCGAATTTTTCCTGGTCTGTAACCATGCTCTGTTTAATCATTCCCAAAACGGCATCCTGAGCTTCCTTACTTTTCTTTTCGCCGTTCTGAATGAATACTATGACATTTGTCAGATAATCGCCTTCAATGATCCTATGTTCAAGAACCTGTCTTACCAGATCGAATCCCTGAAGAAGTACAACGCATCTGCCGGTATCTGAATCGATCATTGCCAATTCCTTGAAAACCTCCTCGCGGGTTTCAGGCCAGCTGCCCTCGCTCAGGGGATCCATTATGTTGAAATCTTCCCTTGCCTTTTCAAGAATATCCGGAACTATCCTGGAACTCTCGACATTTAAAAGTCCGGATTTCAACGGAGGTATGATTCTAAGTTCCAGCATCTTTTGCCCCATCTTGACCCCGACATCCTCTATCTTGCCAACGATGGCTCCAAGTTCCAAAACCGATTTAACAAAAACCTCGAAATTCGTGTAAAATGACTTCCCCTTATCATCAGCCGGGTTTGCCGAATATGCCTGCAGCCTTCTCATTGCACGGTCACAACTGACCTGTACCTCAGAGATCTTTTTTGACAAAGTCTGGCATTCTGAACCGACCCAGTCCAAAATTGTGGTAATTTTTTTGGCGAGGCCCAGTTTTTCCTTGCCTTGAATCCTTGCAAGACCGGACTCAATTGAATCAACCCTCTGTTTTATATCATTGAGCAGCTTGACAAGACCATGCTCTGAAGAGGATAGCAAGTCCGTGGCAAGTCCTATGGTAGTTCCGGTGAAAGCTATAAAATTCCGCCAAAAACAAAATTCCTTGGTATTGTCCCTTACCCATGGACTGACAAAAGTTGTAGGGGTGGATGTTTCATGAGGCGAGCAGGAAGGACACCAAAAAATTAGATTTCCTTCAACCCTGGGCCCATCCCTGGATATGGTATCATACATGCCTTTTTCCAGCATCTGGGAGACATCGCTTGCCTCGACCTGCCTGAGCACTGTGTCTTCATCCGGTTTGTTTACATCAAATATTGGAATTTCGTAACTCTGGACACGATAACGTTTTCCGAAATCAGGAAACAGCCGAAAATAGCGAAAAACGAGACATGGCATATTGACCAAAACCGCGTTGGCGGCTTTTTCAATCAAATATCTATTAAAACTGGCAAGTCCTATCCAGCTGACCTCTGTGATAGATGAACAATCAATGGCAACCACATTGCTAATCAATTCATCAAATGTTGCCAGATTGACATTATCTCCCAAGGGTCCATGAACCTTCATGACATTATTATTCAACTTATGAACATAAAAGCGCATTGTGAGACCAACCTTTTAGTGAACAGGCATTCAAATTTTCATG
>JADFZC010000015.1:8965-18005 GCA_015232735.1 Oligoflexales bacterium
CCAGCGACAGATCCTATATTCGCTTCGCTCATCAGGATACGTCTATGGCGCTTTTCATGCCAGCGACAGATCCTATATTCGCTTCGCTCATCAGGATACGTCTATGGCGCTTTTGCGCCATAGACTAATTATATCGAAAAACAAAACAGTTCTCCAATTATTAAGATAACCCACATAAAAAAAAGCGAGGCGAGCGACAACCTTGAAGTCATGCACCTACACCTGGACTCCTCCACTTTTTTTGTTCAAAATCTTTCTTACCTTGTCCAGCAGTTCCTTTGGTTTTTTAAAATCCCTCGGGGAGAGGGTAACCGCTTTTTCTAGTAATCTCCGCGCCTTATCAAGCTGATTCTGATGAATCTGCGTCAGTGCCAGATTATACCATATTTTATAGGCAAAAGACTTGTCCTTCAGGAAAAACAGCGAAGCCTTGAAGTTCTTTTCGGCTTCATGGTAACTTTTTCTTGAATTACATATTATGGCGAGAAAATTATAAAAAATTGAAAAATCCTCCGCCTGTGGAAAGGTGGTATTGACTCTTGTTATCGCTACATTCTTGCGTTCCAGTTCCTCATAGTTTATCCAATATGGATCTCCCTCTCCCGGATGATTTTCACTTCTTCCCTCATCCATAAGCAACCCTGTGGTGTTATATATTTTCAAGGCAACGATATCCATGCGCTTGGCAACAGGCAGAAGCAATATATCTTCAATTGTCTTTGTCACTTTGTCCTTATGACCAGCCCTGTGATATATGGAAGCCACAAGCAATCTCGGGGTTATCGATCTTGGATAAGATCTGATCGCCTGATCGGCAGCCTGCAGCGATTCATTCCATTTCTGTATATTAAAAAAGAGTTTTGCCTTTATGAGATGACATATATATCTGTTCTTGTATATTGGCTGTATCTTATCCAATATTGAGAGGCATTTGACATATTGCCTTTCGATGTAGGCAAATTCGAGTTCCTTGCGCAGCAAAAGGACCTCTCTCGAGGTCTGGACAAGATGGTTGATTTCTCTTATTATTGAAATGATATTGGAACTTTTGAAATCAGACTTTAAGAGCCACACAAATTCAAAATCATTGAGAAAAAGTATATCAAGATCGCTATCGGAAAAATAAAATGCGACGATTGGCGTCACGCAAAAATTCGGTATTGACCTGAATACAGTAATCAGCTCTCTTATTTCAAATACTTCATACTTCGTAAAATCGAGGAACAAGACCATATTTTCCAGATTTACGGTCTTGGGGTAACCGTTCTCATCCCTGATAACTTTTGCCGGAATTTGCAGAAACCTAAAATAGCTGGATATTGCTGAAAACAAAACTTCATTTTTTGTAACGACAATTATATTTAATTCCGTCGATCCCATGGCTCTTTCGTTGTAAAATGATCGTTAAGACAAAATTTCATCTCATTCATTTAGCATACATCAAAAATGGCATAACTATGAAAGAATTTTTATTTATTGGCCTATCTAATGAGAAGAGACAAGCTGTTGAAGACATTTTTAACAGATTCCTTAACATCAGAAACCTGGAGGCCAAAGCCGTCTTCTTCGACAAGATGGCTGCTGTGCTGACATATTGCAAATCAGGCCATTTTCCAATATTTTTCATATGTTGCGAAATAGACATAGTAAATAAAAACGCCCTTGTGGCTCTTTTTCACGAGAAATCACTCAAAATTGACCATGTAGTAACATTGAAAAAAAATATTATCGCCCTGGCCGGCTCAATGCCCAACTCGCAAATATATCCGGCTGATGAGGATTTTTCTCCGCAATATATTTTTGACTGCCTCAATAGCCTGATGTATTCACAGGGTATCGAGCTTGATATCAGAATAGCACAAAACATTCTTGTAAGCGTAGTGGATGTCATCAGATCAAACACGAAAATTGCCATTCGGGCGCTGAAAATAATAAAGTCCCAGCCCAAAGGAACCAGCAAATGGGATTTTATCTCATGCGTCACTGTCTTCGGAGACGGAATAAACGGTGCAATTGTCATAAAAGCCAACAAAAAATTTATTGAGACCGCACTGAAAAATATTATTGGAAACGAGCCTGCGAATCCTTCGGAACCATCACTTTACACGGATTTCATGGACGAAACCACAAACCAGATAATAGGTGTATTTCGAAACAATCTGGCTGAACACTCTTATCAGCTTGAGACATCATGGCGTCTCGTAATCGATGGAGAAAGCCAGAAAATCCTGAACCGTTCTGTCGGAAAATACTATGTATTTCCATTTGATGTCGACGGCAACGCCATGGAGATCGAATTCTGCTATCAGTCATATTTAAGGTCTATCAAGGAAGACTACAGAGGATTCAGGTCCACATTCGGCAGGAAATGTCTGGATGTGAGAATAGTAAATGCCGTGGTTGAATCGGTTCTCGACCTGATAAAAATCGTACCGGATCTTTCAGCCAAATGGTCCAATATCGAAAAATATAATTCAAATGATACAACCATGCATAAAACACTGCATTTTTTAAGCTGCGTTGGAAGCCAGGGGGAAATCATATTTTATTTGTCCCTGCCCGAAAACACTCAGGATATTATCCTGTCAAAATATAAAATGGACAGAAGTTTCTGGGAAGATATCGAAAATGAAATGTATAACCAGCTAAGAGGCAACATAAAAAACAGGCTCAGACCTTTCCACTATTTCATTGAAAATCAGTTTGAGGCAAAATTCATCGGCACAGACCAGCTGCGAAGTTATTACAGATCCAATGGAAGAAGCGTAAAACTCGAATTTATCATAATAAAGGAAGGCGTTTCCGAACAAATTGAGATGCAAAACGCTGACCCCTTGTCCTTCAATCTGATAATGGAGGTCAACAGTTCTTTCGCACACAGCTGGTTTGATTTAAGCGACTATTTTGACAAATAGTCTCTGGCACAAAAGTGCCGGAGACGTGTCCTGACGAGCGCAGCGAGTATAGGATCTCCCCCGAAATTTCGTCGCTGGCCCCAAAAAGCGCCAGGGACCATTTCCCTACAAAAATTCTATTTCTCCACCATCGGTCACAATCAGATCGCTATGTTCTGTTTTCGTAACTCCGATCAATCTTTCCAGACTATTTGTATATATTATGGACGAGATCCTGATATGCGAATTGTCAATTTTATATTCGAAGCAATCTTCAAAACTTGGCGTCTCCTTGCTCACTTTGATAAAAGCGCTGTTACTTCCAGCTTTTGAAAACTCTTCAGGCAGGGATATCCTGTATATCTCCGGAACCCTGAGACCTCCCCTTTTTTCTATCCCCTCTATTGACTGTTTTACACCCCCGGCAACCATGTTGCAGAATTCCTTAATATAATCAAGGCATATATCAGGATTATCATAATGATCTTTGAGATCATTATTCCTTTCCATGAAGGGCTTCATATTTTTTTCTGAAAAATGCACCTTGAACTGAATCTTCAAAGCTTCAGCATATATCATTATTAAAACGAGCCATTTTTCACTTTTGGGAATTTCACTGGAAGGAATGTTTCTTACAGTGAAATCATCGCGGCAGCAAATAGTTTTGAGGCGGGACGAAGCCACCTCCTGGACGATATTTCTTAACCTGGTGCCAGCTTCTTGAATATCATTATCCATTTTTCCACTCCGTATCAATTCAACATTTAATCCGGAAAAACATCCTACCATTCTTCCTGGAAATACCCATTTACTCAGACTTTTCCAAACGTAGCCTCAATCAGCTTTGCTATAGTAGCTTCATTTATCGGTTTGACAAGCCAACCATTCACACCTATCTGCTTCGCCTTCTCCTTCATTTGAGATGAGGCCTCAGTGGTACAGATAATAATCCTGGTCGATTTATGCGATGGCATTTTTCTGATTTCGCTACACATCTCCAGACCATTCATCCCAGGCATATTGATATCGGCGATGATCAGCTTGATGTCAGGGTCTTTGCGGGCAGCATCAATCCCCTCCTGCGCATCAATTGCATTTATTGCCTGACAGTCAAGACTCTCAATAATTCGCTGCATTTGAATGAGGACTATTTTAGCATCATCAACTACCAGAACTTTTCCCCTCATTATTGACCCCCTCTTTTAGCCTTCAAACCGCTCGTCGGCTTAACATTTAAAATTAAAATCCATAAAAATTAACAAATTGTCAATATTCAAAACAATCACTTCTTGGGCTTGATATCTGAATTAATTTCAAAAGTAAAAATTGATCCTTTCCCAACAACCGATTCTATTTTCACTCCAGCTGTCCCTCCAAGAATTCTTACTCTTTCATTCACGGCATCAAGGCCTATTCCACGCCCTGAAATTTCAGTAACTTTTTCCGCCATGGAAAAAGAGGACTTTAAAAGTAACTGAAACAGTTCAGATTCATTCAGCGTTCCGGCGACTTCCTCAGTCATCATATTCTTGTCGACAGCTGCTTTTCTTATTTTTTCAGGATCTATTCCTCCTCCGTCATCTGAAACCATGAATTTGAGAATGTTGACGGATTGAGAAGCATGAATCTTTATTTGCCCCTCCTCCGGCTTCTGATGCAGCTTACGGATCTGATTTGTCTCAATTCCATGGTCAATGGCATTGTTGCAAAGATGTATCAATATCTCGCTTATCTCCGTTCGTAACCAGGCCGGAATATTTATTCCATTCCACTCACATGACAAATTAACCTTCTTGGAAACACTAAGCGATGTCTTCTCCACAAGGAATCTCAATTGATATTCAAGGTTGGACAGAGGTATCCATTCCTGTTTACTGTCTATCTCCTTGGTTTTCTTGCCTTCTATGAAGATGGAGCATATCTTTGTGAACTCATCCCACTCTTCAAGGATTTTCCTATGCATATCATGACATATATGAGTGACTTCACTCTCATTTTCACACATGGTTCTTAGGATGATCTGTTCGGTGTTATGAACAAGATCCATAAGCAGGGTGAATCCGGCAGTTCTTGCAACCCCCTTTATCGCATGGTATGTGTTGCAAATCTGGCCACCCTGTATTTGCGGTTCTTCAAGAAGAACCGTAACCCTCTTCATATAATGCTCAATATCAGATACGCTTGTCCTGAGAAGTGTTTCGTCACATGAAGTGATATCGAGAAAATTCCTAGCGATCTTCCCTTCTCTTCTTTCCCTGAGTTCCTTTTCTTCCCTGAGTTTGACCCTCTCAGTAATATCCTCCAGCACGATTAATATTTTTTCCACAACTCCTGAGTGAATAATGGGATTGTAAGTAAGGCTAAGCCACTTGGTATCAGATTTCTGTCCGGTGCTGTCATATTCATTAACAGGAATTTCTTTTGGAAATTGCGCCTGTGACATGTCAAACCACATTTCATCGTCGCTTAATGAATTGAAAATAAGTTTTACGCCTTCCTGCTGAACCCTCGTCAAATCTTTCCATGATCGTCCAAAAATGGCTTCATGGGCATCAACCCCATCAAGATCTTTTCTTTGGAGAAGATATTCCGAATATAAACTATAAGGCGCTTCAATCTGTTTTTTCTGATTTATCGTGATTATCCCCAGAGGAACTGCCGCAAATACCTTCGCAAGCTTTCTTTCATTTGCCCTTAACTCAGTCACATCCCTGCCAATAAGCGCAAATACAGTGCCGCGGCGTGTACTTACACCCGAGTAGTATGTCGCATGCCAGAGGCAGTCAATGAACGGTGATCTGGCATCTATGGGAAGTTCGAAAGCCACGCCGACACCATCCGGTCCTCCCGATTCAGTCTGCTTCAACTTTTCAAGAAACAGATTCCAGGTTTCCTTCGTGAAAAGCCTTCTTATATTTTCTTCATACAACGTCTCGGCATTGCATCCTATTATCGTGGCAAGTATCCTGTTACCGCGGATTACGTGACCGTCTTTATCCATGAGCAGGAAAATATCAGGCATCTCATGAACAAACGACTCCATTGATTCCTTGGACTTTTCTATATCCATAAGGATGTCATGTGTCGCTCTTATGTTATGGCTGGCAAGTTGATGAAGGTTTTCATTTTTTAGTAATTGCGACATGCTTAAACTCTACTTTCTGCCTAGTGAAAAACATTGTCCATCTTACAGGAAGTCCACGCCATCATCTTCATTAGTACTGACTTCCGAACCCTTCGGAGTAAAATTATAATTCTCAACAGGCTGCTCATTGACCACGTCAAACCATACTGTGCAGTTGAATGTCAAATGCTTGCTCTTGATTCTAAAATAATCATAGTTCCTTCGAGGCTTCAGTGTATCTGAGGATATGATCTCGTCATACCCGCTTGAAAATATGGGAAGGCTGATACCAGTTACCATATCAAGGGTCTCAAGCTCTCCTTTTATCGCACCGGCTGTAAGGTTGGTATACTCTCTGAAAGTGTCAATTACCAAACCCTTGGCTCTGGGCGTAAGTTCCTCGGCTCCAGTCAAGACTCTTACAAGAGGCAGAACATTCTTGTAATTGAAATGCGCTTTGAAAGCTATCCTTACATCATTTCCGGAAACAATGATCATGGCCTGATGAGCGCCATACACGAAAGCATCGATCTTCTCATGATCTTCGGTATGCAAATCGGTGAAACCTGATATGGTCTGGAACCTGTCCAGCGCATAATGCCGGATCATGGCTTGAAAAGCAGGCCTTCTGTCTTTTAAAAGCATGTTGCGAACTAATAATTGATTTGCAGATTGCTGTTCGTTGTTGTTGTTTTCAGACATATCACGCACATCCTATCATTTATTAAGCGACAAAATGATTAAATCAAACAAGAACCTTGTTTATTACACCGATTACCTTGTCAGCAACAAATGGTTTTACTATCCAAGCCTTCACGCCCGCTTCTTTGCCAAGCGTTTTTAGTTCCGGCGAAGCTTCTGTAGTCAACATGAATATGGGAACTGGATTTAGTGCCGGAACCTCACGTATCTTCCTGCACATAGTAATGCCATCCATTTCAGGCATGTTGTAATCGGTGATTATCAACTTAACATCCACATTTTCCTGAGCTTTGTTCAGCCCTTCATTTCCATCCTTTCCTTCAATCACTTCATATCCGGCACCTTCCAGCGCCTTTCTAAGTTGAATTCTGAGCGTATCTGAATCATCAACTATAAGAATCTTATGTGCCACAAAACACCTCCACTCATGTAGCAGAGCAATACAAGTAAATTATTTTTTATGTATCATTACTTATAATACCATATTTTCAAACCAAATAGCATACCCCTCTCTGATACTTTTTTACAGAAGCATGAGAAAAAGCCTTAGCGATACTTTTAATTTATATAAAAACAAAGATAAACAAGCCGGAATACCCGATGTTACATTTATCAAGCACAGAAGAGGCGCCTTATTACGCCGCGCCTAATACAAATCCATCCGTAAGCTGCTCCTGCATTCTCTGCATATATGTTTCTGTTATTTGTTTTAATACTTCCGGGGAGCTATCCATAATAAACTTGAATTCATTCCGTCTCAATGACAGAAAAGTTGAATTGGCTGCCGTAATCACATCAGCCGTCCTTGGAATCTCATTGATAAGAGATATTTCACCAAAATAATCTCCATCAGTTAAGGTAGCCAGCTTGACTCTTTTGCCTGATTCCATAGTCCGCACAATGTCAACTCTTCCTCTGACTATGACATAAAACTTGTCATAGGAATCCCCCTGCCTGATAACCGTTATCCCCGGGTTATACTGCTCAGTGACAAACATTTTGTTAAGCTGTTTCAACAGACCGATATCCAGCATGCAGAAAAGTGGAATAGCCTTCAATTTTTCAGGAAACATCGTCGCCCTGTATCCATCTCCGCTGATCTCAAAACCACTCTGTTCATTCCACATGGCCTTATATATCCCGCCAAGTCTGATCAATTCATCATGCGTTCCCCGCTCCACGAGTTCACCCTTTGACATTACCATTATCAAATCGTAGCCTTTTACAGTTGAAATTCTCTTTGTCACTGAAATTATAGTCTTTTCATTCCTTAAATTTTCGATGGTACCATTAAAGTCCAGTTCGGATGATGGATCCAGGGCCGAAGTAGCCTCATCGAGGACGATAATTGCCGGATCTCTGACAAGAACCCTTGAAAGAGCTATGCGCTGACGCTGCTCAACAGACAGTTTATAGCCCATTTCTCCGACAACAGTGCCATACCCTTCAGAAAGACCCATAATGAAATCGTGAATCTCGGCTTTCCTGGCAGCAGACTCTATCTCCTGATCCGTGGCGCCAAGTCTGCCAATCTCTATATTCTCCCGGATCGAAATACTGAATATGAAATTCTCCTGCGCTATCACTCCAATTTGTTTCCTATAAGACTCAAGAGTCGCCTTTCTTATATCATGATCGTCCAGCATCACAGATCCAAACATAGGCTCATAAACCCTTGTTATCAAGTTTAGTATGGTACTTCTACCCGATCCGCTAGGGCCGACAAAAGCGATAAACTGGTTTTTCAAAATCTCCAGATTCACATTCTTCACATGAATGACCTTGCCGTTGTGACTGAAATCAACATTTTTAAAGACGAGATTTTTTCGCATTTCAGGCATTTCAACTGCATTCGGTAAATCCTGTATATGTGAATTCTCCTCCATGATTTCCACTATCCTTGTTACCGGCTCACTCAAACCCAGAATTACCGGGATATACTCCGCAACACATGTCAAAGAATTACACAAAAACACATATAATCCCTGAAAAGCCAGAAGAGTGCCGACAGTCATACGCCCCTCGGAAACCATAAAGGCGCCAATTCCCAAAACTGCCGCCTGAAGGAGCAGAACCCCCAATAGATCAAACCTTTCAATCAAAAATCTTAAAAGATAAAATCTCCTCATGCTGTCTGCGAGTAACTCATTCCTCCTGGAAAAAGTTTTTATCGAATATGCTTCCAGGCAAAAGTTTTTTATCGTACTTTGAGCTTGAATATTTTCACTTATGCAATTTATGAGACTTGTTTCATCAATCCTTCTTCTCTGTCCCGCAGCCTCCGTCCGCTTTGAAAGCAGTTTGGGCCCAATCAGCATGA
>JADFZC010000275.1 GCA_015232735.1 Oligoflexales bacterium
TCATGAAAAAAACCAAGAAAGAAACTATTACAATTTCTTCGGATGAGATTCCGAAACTTATTGAAGCAGTCCAAAATGCTTCTTTGTCGGAAAAACACAAGGAAATCATTCTTACCTTGATAAATCAAATGGTGGAAATCAAACAGACAGCCAAGGAAAAAGCTGCTTCGTTAGCAAGAATCAAAAGAATGCTTGGCAAAGCCACCGAAAAAATGGACAAAAAAACTGAAGAAGCTACGGAGCATCCAAAAGAAAAGAAAAATCATGGTCGAAACAGTGTCGATGATTACCGCTTTGCGAAGGTTGTTGACCATCCGCACGAATTTCAAGCTGGAGATACATGCCCTCTCTGTGCTCATGGCACTTTACAGCATGGGAAGCCTCGCAAAATTATTCGTCTGATAGGACAGGCACCTGTGATTGTGAGCATGAGCACAAAAATTTACGGTGCTTTGAACAAGATTTTTGAGGGGATGAAAAAAGGTAATTGATTTTCAAATCAATTTTAATTTATCGCATAAAGCAAATCCCTGTTTTCCGATTCATTCGGAAACAGGGATTTTTTCTAAGGTATTTTTGTTTTTGCCCTTTAGAACTCTATTTCATTCGATTTAACATAGGACTTGTGTTTTTCCTGAATAGCGGCATAATATGCGGTAAGATTGTGCCTTAGAGCTCTTGCCATGATTACTATAGCGTTGGCGATATTTTCCTCCACTCCATCAGCTATTTCCGGGTTTCTCTGCCATGGATCACTGACTGAGGGGTTCTGAAAATTAAGTATGTTTATTGCCGCCAATAGATTGGCATCCAGTGCAAACAGTGTTGGAAGTTCTGGGGCTACAGACAATTCTGAATGAGAAATTTCTTCTGCGGCCTCCATAAGCGTCGAGTAAGTTATTCTTTCCATATTTCTTCCTCTCAATTACTTTTTGATAATTTTGAAGACGCTTTTTTTTCGGAAAAAGCGAAAGTATCAAAATAAAGTTGCTCATCAATTCTGGCAAGGTCTTTTCTGATAGCGGCTTTGAGTAGTTCGTTTGCAAGATTTGTCAGGGTTCTATAATTGCCTCCGGAGTGATCCGCAAGACTTTCAATAACCGGCTTTGTCATTAAAGCGGTGTTTCCTGCGGTTTCAAGACAATGATCAACAAAAGAAATTAAATGTTCTTTTGATAAGGCTTCCATGGGAAATCTAAACCGAATCCTGCTTTGCAGTGGCTTGAGTTCCTCATGTTGAAGACGCTGAATGAGTCGATCGTCACCACATAGAATAACCGTTAGAATAGAAGTTGAATCAAAATTTGCGCTGGACAAAATTCTAAGCTCGGAAAGAACTTTTTGTTGAGCTAATTGAGCCTCATCATAAAGCAAAACAGGCCGACAGGTAGTTGTCTCAATATGTGTATGCCACCTTTCGCGAAGAGATTTAAAGCCACCAAACCTGTTCGCGACAGACATTGGAACTCCAAATAAATCTCCAAGCTCTCGATAAAAATCAGCAACAGTACTTTGTGGCCGGGAAACTATACCGACAGTAACATCTGGTAAACGTTTGAGATAATCAGAAAGTTGTCTCAACAAAACTGATTTCCCGACTCCAGGTTCTCCAATCACAAGTGTAAAGCCACCTTCCTGGATTTGCTGTTCAATTCGGGCGCAAAAGAAATCATTTCGGGGAGTCTTCATCAAAGCTTCAGATGGAACATCTGGAGAAAAAGGATTCCACTTGATGCCAAAATGGGTCAGATCACGTTTTCGCATTGTTATTTTCCTTTTCTGTTTTTGGAATATAGCTCATGGGTAGCCCTGAAACCGTATAGTCAGATATATATTGCTTGAGTAATGGCGCTATTCCTACCGAACGATCAGGAAATTTGAAAGACTCGTTTAATGGCTGAATAGCGCGGCGTTTCCCATCAGAGTTTCGCTCTAAATCTAATGGAAATATCTGAGTGATGATTTCTCCTGATTGCTGATTTACCATAAAAACATTTGAAAGATCCCACTCTGCGTATCTGATAAATATGCGTTTTAAATGTTTATAGCTTCCTGGAATTTCATAACGTCTGCTATCAATAGAAATTGTACAATCCGTTCGCCGCAAAATCCGGTTTGTTTCTATTGTAAAAGCTTTTCGGAGCTCTTCAGGCAAGAGAGATGGCCTCCCAACGTTCGGATCATTGAAAAACCTGTTCAAAGGTGTCGAACCGATTTCTGAGTGAATCTTTCGATGATACTCCAGCTCTATCCAAGCAATAGTCGAATCATTCAAAAGCTTGAGCGTCAAATTTTCCTCACCTTCAAGCATTGGCAACAACCGCCCTTCGATTTGCCCCCAAAAGCATTCTTGTTTTCCATTTTGCTGCGGGGTATACGGAAGGGTCGTGTGATGAATAACGCTGAGGCGTTTTAATCCCTGAGTGGTTTCAGAGGCTGTCATAGGACCTCCGTTATCAGTCATCAAAGCACGAGGAATTCCACGCTTCAAAAAAGCTTGGCAAAGGGTATGAACGAAATTTTCCGCTGTTTCTCGCCAATACCACTGAGCATGGAGTACAAGACGTGAGCGATCGTCCAACACAGCTACCAGAACAGGTTTCACCCATTCACCGTTTTCGTTGATGAGTTTTCTTGAGCAATGATGAAAATCAGAGTGGACCAGGGCCATTACGTGAGTAGATTCAAAAGACCTTTGTTCCCGGGATTCAAAGGCCTCAGCTGCCATAATTGCATTTTTTCTATCTGCGTTTTTTGGCACTCTAACTCGGATAAAACCATTGGCGTTGCGAAATCTTCTAATGGTCGCATACTTAGGAACTTCCAGTGATTTTTCTTTGCCAATTACGACAAGATTGTCATGGTGAAGTTGATGAGACCAGCCTGGATGAGCTTTATGAAGTTTTTTGATTTCTTCTTTCAACATGGTTGAAAGAGCTCGGAAAATTCCAATATCCGTCCGAAGCTTTCTTTTCAAAGAACCAACAGGATCTTTGACATTTTTTTTCGCTTTGTAATACCACTTTTCAATAGTTGAAAAGACCAACCGATGTGGTTTGCCAGTGATTGGGTGTATCCACTCCTTTTGTGCAAGCTCTTCAATTCTTTTGTTGAGTTCTCCTGCTTCTGGAGGAGACGCAAGCAATTGGCCTATTACTGATAATCGGAAATGGCCCCATGCGTCCGTTGATCGCGGGAATTCACTTTTTTCCATTTGATTTTTACCCTTTCGAAAATTTAATAAGCGATGTTAATTTGCTATCTGATCAGGATAGCTGGAACGACCATCGATAGTAAACTTGCAAGTTCTGCGCGAAATTTGTGACCACCAAAAATCACGGTTAATCGGGATTTCACCCCGCCGGTCAATGGAAGAAGAGCTGATAAAAGCCATAGAAGCGAATCTTCCAATGATGGGAGGTTAATCCCCAAAAGAATATCAAGGGGTAATGAAAAGGGCTGAAGTTTAGCAAGGGCTAATCTAGCAGAAAGAGCTTTCCATACGTGGGTTTGTGTAAAAGTTTCCATCCACCATTGCCGCCATCTGGCCAATGTTCTGGAATCAGCGCCAATAATTTCCCTAAGTTTTTGCCTTCTTTTGGGACAAGCTCCACCAATCATTGCGGATACAAGGATTATTATGGCGCCCAGGTAAACTTTCCGACCAAGAAATCTGAAGGAAGGTGGCGTATGTCGTGTCCGTTTTTTGTAACAACAAAAACTGAAACGACGGTTAAAATCCTTATCTTCAGATAGTTTATCGTCGAAACCCCGAGGTTGGCGTTGGAAATTGGCTTGGTGTAATGGGTTTGCATCTTCGCAGCAGGAACACCCATTCGCTTTTAGCTGTTCAGCAAGATCTTTATCGAATTTCAACAGAAGCAAAAAAAAACGTTTATCAATTAAAAAACGTGGTAACATGGGATAGTCCTCCTTTGTTCTTTAGCACACCACAAAGAAGGAAAAACCCCCGAAGAAATTTTTGCAAGTTTTTTTCGGGGGTTTCTTTCAAACCATAAGAAATTTTGTTCAAATTTAGGGAGATTTCCCTAAATTATTGTGTCGCTACTCACTTATTCTTCAAAAGGGTGGAAATATTAATCTTCAGGATGAAAAGGGTTATACTCCTTTATTCTACGCCTTTTTGAATCCCGGAAAAAAACTTGTTTCATATCTTTTGGAAGAAGGGGCAAGCCCTTCGGTGGTTTTCGGGAATGGACGAAACCTCCTTCACGAAATGACTCTTAATAGAGATATGACAGCGATTCAAACACTTCTCGATTTAGGGTTAAGCCCAAATGTCAAAACCCGATTCGAAGGTGCAACAGCATTACATTTGGCTTCAGAACAAGGGTTTCTGGACATTATGAAATTGCTTATTTCAAAAGAAGCAGACATGAATGAACGAGATTTACAAGGCA
>JADFZC010000276.1 GCA_015232735.1 Oligoflexales bacterium
TTCGCATTCTTCTGAGTGAAAGTGTGAAATCTAGACTCGATCCCGTCCTTTACAACGCAAGAGCCCTTAATCCGATCTTCTTTTCCATCAAAAACGAAAAATCGCTTTTTTACTCTTTTGAATACAATCCGTTTTCCGATTGCACTGATGTCATCAAAAAAATTGAAACCCTATACTGGGATTTTCTGGAGAAAAAGATTGAAGATCCGAGAATGACAGTTCCAAAGTCAAGCGACATAATGCTTAAAAGCACTTATGGAACTTTTCATCTTATTGATTTTTCATCCGGGGGGTTTGGAGTCATAGGCGACTCATATATCAGCCGTTCTTCCAGATTTTTCGTTCAAATAAGAACTTTTGATCCGCTTGCGCAGGAATCTTTGAGGAAACACTTTCTAGAAAGCGTCGAAGTGGAAGTCAGGTGGAGCAGATTCTCCTATGATGGCGGATACAAACATGGATTAAAGATTATTGGATTTTCTGATCGCAGAAAGGCTTTTTTGCTGGAGAGGCTTAAAAAATGCATTTCGGTTCAGGACCAGAAATTCAAGAAAGTGTCTTGATAGGAACAGGCATATGATATCGGAACAAGCAAGGAAAAATCTCGTTTACTGTTTCAGCATACCTTTTGTCGCTGCACTTCTGACATTTACGGGATTTGATCTCAACACGGAACAGACAGAGACAAAGCAGCTTAGAAAGTTCGCCTCTGAGGAAGAGGCCGCGGCAATCATCCAAAAAAATGAAAACCTGTGGGAAAGCGAAGATGTCAACCTTGCCGACGTAAACTTCAGAGGATTGGACGAGGCGCTTCTTAGATGGTACAGGATAAAGATCGGCATCGATCCTGAAAAAGACAGAGAGCTGGCGGCAAGGTTCGAATTTCCCCATCTTTACCTTTTGGATATATACCTCTCTGACAATTCAGGCAATATATTGGATACATACAAAGTCGGCCTTACAAGGGACAGACTTGTAAAGAACAGACGTATTTATGATTCAAAGGTGATCTATCCCTTTTCTGTAAAAAAGGGGGAATCATGCACTTTGTATGTAAAAGTCCGCTCTCCGATCTTAAGGATGCCAATTACAATAATGGATAAAAAAATATTCGATCTGTGGTCAATTTTCGCAAGCCTGTGCCTGGGCGGATATTTCGGCGGTTTTTTGTGCATCATCTTATATAATGCCTTTATTTACGTCTCCACCAGGGAAAAAGTGACTCTCTATTATGTGATCTACCACTCACTTGTCTGGATATTCAACTATTTTTATGTCGGTCTTGGATATATCTATCCAGGGGTTGTCAACTTCTCGAATGTTGTTCTCATACTTTGCTATCTGGGCATATCCTTTCTTATTATGGGCACAGTCTTCATTTACAGTTTTCTCGATTTGGAAAAGAGAAGTCCCTATCTTGCAAAAGTCGCCAGAATCTACATTTATCTTAACATGCTCCTTTTTGTGTGCGGATGGTCTCTTCCCCTGGGAAGCATTGTTCATGTCGCCATAGGATCATGCATCATCGGATCGACAGCAGCCGTCATAGGATTCTTCCATATCTGGAACGAAAATGACCTTAAGACATTCCTTCTTGCCTGGGCCGGACTCTTCGCTGCAATAATACTGCACTGGTTCAGCTTTTTTGGCCTTGTTCCCGTCAATCAGATATCGCTTGTCATTCACCTTGTCGGCGGCATATGGGAGGCGGTATTTCTTTCGATGGCCATCGGTGAAAAAATAAAAAGGCTTAAAAAAGAAAAACAGGAAATAGCCTATGCGATAAATACCTCTGTTTCCGGTGAGACATCCTCCGACGCTACAACTCTGGAGGCAGAGTCATTCAACATGGTCAAGAGAAATGTAAGCATAGTTTTCATCGATGTCGTAGGTTTTTCGCAGGTTTCACAAAAAATTGGATCCCACAGGTCCTTCAAGCTCCTCTCGGAACTCATGACCCTTATCAATGAAACAATACAAAAATATTCAGGGACCATAGACAGAAGCCTCGGAGATGGAGTGCTTGCTGTCTTTGGAGCCGATGAGAACGATATGAATTTGCAAAGTCACGCTGACAGGGCATTTCTCTCTGCCATAGAAATACAGACAAAATCAATAGAAAAGGGCGTCATAGGCACATTTACCGCCAAAATCCCATTCCCTCTGAGAATAGGCATTAATGCGGATGACGTCTATATAGGAAACCTTGGGAAATCAAGAAGAGTCGACTATACGATGATAGGCAGCGGTGTAAATTTCGCCAGCCATCTTGAACACGCATGCAATCCTTTCAGAATCCTTATGAGTCCAGGCTTCAAGGAAAAACTGAGTCCGAATATATATGATATAAAGAGATTGAGCCAGGTTATTATCAATATCAAACACAAAAAAGATTATATCATAGCCTACGAGTACAATCCAGGCTTCAACAGGAAGGAACTTGTCATAAAAAATGAGAAACGCTACTGGAAAGTCCTCGAAAAGGCCATGCTTGAGTCCAGGATCAAAATAAGCAAATCAAAACCCGTATTCATAAGCAGCAAACTCGGGAGATTTGAGATAAAGGATTACTGCCATAACGGTTTTGGAGTAATAGGGGACAACTCGGTTGGGAAAACATCCAGACTGTTTGGAACAATTAAAACCAAAGACAATGAAATTAACGAACTTTTGGAGTTTCACATGCTCGATGAGCTTGAATTCGAAGTAAGGTGGAGCAGGGTTTCGTCAAAAGGGCTCAAAAAACATGGATTTCAAATCATTGGTCTCAATGAACAGCAGAAATCCATTGTATACGACTGTCTGTGCAGGAATTAGGAATTTTTTGATTTATGAAAATGGAATACAGGCAATATTTTACAGTTTCCGGAGTAGCCATACTGATAGTGGCTTTAGGCTTCATCGGCATTCCCTATCCCGGCTCGACTGACGGAATATCTGTTTTCATGGACAGGACACTTGAACTTACGCCCCATGACATAGTTGTGATGGATAGCGGAAATTTCAAACCATACTCTCACAGAGACACGAAATACGGTTCCTTCATCGAGACAATGAAAGGTCATGCCAACTCGAATATCTGGTTTAGAAAAAAAATTGAAAACCCTGAACCAGGAAAAAAGGATTTGGTGGTTGAAATAGGATACGCGCTTGTCAGGGAGGTTGATTTTTACATTTTGAAAAATGGCGCGATTATCGAAGAGCAACTTTCCGGAAATGTCAAAACCCGGCCCATGTCAAGCCGCAAAATTAAAAATTTTATGCTATCCTTTCCTTTTGAGTCTCCCCCAGGTGAGAGTACCTATGTACTTCTCAAAGTGAAAACAGACGGATTTGTCCTGTCGCTGCCGATATCTTTCCTGGAACGGGGAGAATATGAGCTTTGGTCCAAAATGAACGGACTTTTCCTGGCATTCTTTTTTGGCAGCATCATCTCCATGATTTTTTACAGTTTCTTCGCCTATATCTCAACGAAACAGAAATTCCATTTCTACCACCTCGCCCTTTCAGTCACATTTTTCATGTTTGTTTATGTATTTAACGGTTTCGCCTTTATTTTTCCGCTCGAGGGGGAATTCGACGCAGTGATCAGGGTCAAGACATTTCTGCTTGCAACCTGTTATTTCATAGGCAGTCTCTTTTTCAGGGAATACCTGCTTATGGACAAAAATTTCAAAAATCTGGCAATTATCGGAAAGGGTGTATCGGTCATCTGTTTTCTGCTCATGATTTTTACTCTTTTCATGCCGCTCAACATCGAGGTATATTTTTCACTCTCTCTTCTCGTCATCTCGTCTCTTATCGGGCTTGCGATCATATTCAGAATTCTCAGGATTGCCAGATTCCAGACCTTTGCACTTGCATGGACGGGATGCCTTCTGCCAGTCCCGATTTCCCTTTTGAGTTATCTTGGAATATTCCCGTCGAATCTTCTGGCGGACAAATACTATTTTTTTGGTGTCATATGGGTTCTTATTTTTCTTTCAAAATCGTCGCTTGCCGAAATGAAACAGTTGATGGAGGAAAAAGAGATAATAAGGGAGGCAATGATCGGCAACGTGCACAAGGCGAGCCTGAACCAGATTCTCGACACCCCATATAAAATGACTTACGATACGATTGAGCTGACAGCGACGATAATGTTCGTTGACATTGCCAATTTTTCTCTCATATCCAAAAAAACAGGCGCCGAGAAGACACTTCAGATTCTTTCCGATTTTATGAAAAGCCTTAACGATATCATTTTCAGTCATTGGGGGATGATAGACAGATCACTGGGCGACGGCGTCCTTGCAATATTCGGATATTATGAAAGCCCGAATAAAAATCACGCAAAAAACGCCTTTAACGCGGCCATTCAAATCCAGAGAATAGGTGAAAACATGCTTAAAAACACCTCTTATAACAACAAAAACCTGC
>JADFZC010000277.1 GCA_015232735.1 Oligoflexales bacterium
ATGCAAGCTTCGCTTGCCAGGATACGTCCGTGGCGCATTTCGCGCCACGGACTAATTACTTTTGGAGCCTTTTGCAAATATGGCGATAAGCCTTAATGAGCAATAACAGTGGGGACGACAGAACTCGAATCTGTGGCCTCTACGATGTCAACGTAGCGCTCTAACCAACTGAGCTACGCCCCCCTAAATCCTATATTGGTCTATTTACAGATTGTTTGATGAGCTGTCAATAATACTTTAAATTATTTAATAAATTATGATCTGCCAGTAATTTTTTCATATGTGACCTTGGCAACTTCTTCGTAAGAATAAAATTCCATTGTATAAGATGCCCTACCCTGAGAGATAGATCTCAATTGTGTTGTATATCCGAACATCTCTGACAGTGGGGCAATTGCATCTACCACCTGAACACGACTTTTATGTGTCACATTATTTACCTGAGCCCTTCTTCCATTTAAGTCCGTTAGCACATTTGACAAATATTCATCAGGAACTAAAATTTCTAGCTTCATCATAGGTTCTAAAATTATCGGTGCCGCATCTCGTAAAGAATTTCTCAACGCCATTGAAGCTGCAACTTTAAAAGCGCCAATATCCGACTGCTCCGGATCGTAACTTCCCCCTATCACCTTTACCTTTACACCGATAACTTGAAATCCTGCAATTACACCAACCTGAACTGCTTCAGTTAAACCTGTGAAGACTGCTTTTTCAAAAACTTTTGGAATCATACTTTCAGATGCAATATTTTCGATCGATAAACCACTCGATTTTGAAGCAGGCTCAACCTCTAAAATGACATGACCATATTGATTCAATTTTTCTGTTTCTCGAACAAACTTTGCCTCTCCCTTTGCTTTTTTGCTTACGGTTTCCCTGTAAGAAACCTGTGGCTTTCCCATATTTGCAGAAACCCTAAATTCCCGTTCAAGTCTGTCAACAATAATCTCTAAATGTAACTCTCCCATTCCACTTATTAAAGTTTGGCCAGTTTCATCATTAAATTTAACCCTAAAAGTAGGATCTTCTTTTGTAAGCTTTTCTAATGCCTTTTCCATCTTTTCACTGTCCAAGGATGTTTTTGGCTCTATTGCAGCAGAGATGACTGGCTCAGGAATATCTAAAGATTCCAAACGTATAGGGTGCTTCTGGTCACACAGAGTATCACCTGTTACAACCATCTTTAGTCCGGCAATGGCTCCAATATGACCTGCTGAAAGTGTATCAATTTCTTCCCTTTGATTTGCCTGCATTCTAAGAATTTTTGAAACTCTTTCTTTCTTTTCAGTCCTGGAATTAAATACAACCTCACCTACCTTTAATATACCTGAATAAACCCTAACGTAAGTCAATTGCCCCACGAAAGAGTCAGAAACAATTTTAAAAGCTAAAAGACACAAATACTCGGTAGGCAGTCTCTTTCTTGACGCCTTCTTTTCCTTTTCATCGGCAGTAAATCCTTCAACATCAGGAAGGTCAATGGGCGCTGGAAGATAATAAACGACTGCATCTATAAGAGGCTGAATTCCCTTGTTCTTAAAAGCACTTCCGCAAAATACTGGAACCAACTTCAGATCGATTGTAGCCTTTCTGGCTACCCGAATCAGCTCTTCAACAGAAATATCTTCTCCCTCTAGATACTTTTCCATAAGAGCCTCATCCTGCTCTATTATAGCTTCAAGCAGATTTTCTCTGGCTCTCTTTGCTTCCTCGATCATGTCCTGAGGTATATCACCAACAGAATATTTCTCTCCTAAACCTTCACCATCCCATATCAGGGATCTATTTCCAACAAGATCAATAACCCCTTTGAATTTGTCTTCACTGCCGATAGGAATCTGAAATGGAACTGCATTGGCACCAAGTTTATGTCTTATCGAATCAACAGATTCTTCAAAGTTCGCGCCAATTCTGTCCATTTTATTAAGGAAAGCTATTCTCGCAACTTTATATTTGTCCGCCTGTCTCCAGACTGTCTCTGATTGAGGCTCAACTCCTGAGACAGCATCGAATACCCCTATGGCTCCATCTAAGACCCTTAATGATCTTTCCACTTCAACCGTAAAATCAACATGTCCTGGAGTATCAATTATATTGATGCAGTGATTATTCCAGTAGCAAGTAGTTGCCGCCGAGGTAATTGTTATACCGCGTTCCTGTTCCTGGATCATCCAGTCCATTGTAGCGGTACCTTCGTGTACCTCACCTATTTTATAAATATTTCCGGTATAATATAGAACACGCTCAGTCGTTGTCGTTTTACCGGCATCAATGTGGGCCATAATACCGATGTTTCGAACATACGATAAGTCGAGGAGCTTTGCCATGAGGTCATCACTTTACCAGCGATAGTGCGCAAAAGCTTTGTTTGCTTCTGCCATTTTATGAACATCTTCTCGTCTTTTTATAGCACCACCCCTATTATTAGCGGCATCAACGAACTCACCTGCAAGCCTTTCCCTCATCCCTTTTCCACTTCTCTTACGTGCAAATTCAATCAACCACCGGATTGCTAATGCCTGCCTTCTGTCGGCCTTTACCTCAACTGGAACCTGATAATTTGAACCGCCAACTCTTCGTGATTTTACTTCAAGGATAGGTCTTGTATTATCCAAAGCTTTTCTAAAGACCTCAATAGGATCCTGACCCTGCTTCTCGATAATTTCAAGCGCTCCATAAAAAGCCTTCTCCGCTGCAGCTTTCTTGCCGTGCTTCATCATGCAATTCATAAATTTAGTAACTACAACATCTTTGAACATCGGATCTGGTAACACTTCCCTTTTCTGTGGCACATGGCGTCTAGCCATTTCCTTCTCCCATTATTTCATTTTTTAAAATAATTACCTAATATCAAATAGACCTACTTCTTTGGCCTCTTTGCACCGTATTTACTCCTGGCCTGCTTTCTATCGGCAACACCTGATGTATCCAACGTCCCCCTGACAATATGATACCTTACCCCTGGTAAATCTTTTACTTTGCCACCTCTTACAAGGACGACACTATGCTCCTGCAAATTGTGTCCCTCTCCGCCAATATAAGAAGTAACTTCGTGGCCATTTGTAAGCTTTACTCTTGCAACTTTTCGAAGTGCTGAATTTGGTTTTTTTGGAGTAGTTGTATATACTCTCACACAAACACCGCGCCTTTGCGGGCACGCTTTTAATGCTGGAGTTTTCGTCCGTCTTTTTTGTTGACTTCGCCCTTTTTCAATCAATTGGTTTATAGTTGGCATATTATCTTTCCTTTTACAGCTACCTACTAGGAGGAGTGTATGTCTATCAGTACAATAAAAAAATTTCAAGTATTATTCATAGGTACTGGCGAAAATAGATCAAACTTTCTTAATTCTCTTAACAAGATTCCCTTTAATGATAATAGTAATGACTTTAATTTAAGTTGGCCTTAATTTTTAAAAAAAGACATTTCCTATCTAAATTCAATATGTTACATTTTAGAAACTCGCTTAGGGATCCAAATATTTGCTTTTACATGAACTCCAGTATCATTTAAACACCTGGCATACTAACACTAGCTACTTCCTCAGTTGCTTGATTAGATACACCCCTTACTTTTGATTTTAATTCTCTATAGAGAGACGACCCAGTTCCCGCCGGAATCAGACGTCCCATTATTACATTTTCCTTTAGCCCTCTAAGGTAGTCCACCTTACTATTTAAAGCCGCTTCAGTGAGAACTTTTGTAGTTTCCTGAAAAGAAGCTGCCGAAATAAAGCTATTGGTTGACAACGACGCCTTTGTTATTCCCAAAAGTACAGCTTCACAGTTGGCTGCAACCCCACCGGATTCAGTTACCTTCTGATTTTCTTCTTCCAATTCTACCCACTCTATCTGTTCACCTGGCAGAAATTTGGTGTCTCCTGGTGTTATTACCTTCCAGCACCTAGTCATTTGCCTGACAACAACCTCTATGTGCTTGTCATTTATCTTAACACCCTGAAGCCTATATACTTTTTGTATTTCGTCGACAAGATATTTCGCCAGCTCTAACTTTCCTAATATAGCGAGTACATCATGAGGATTCAGAGGTCCATCCACTAATACTTCACCTTTCCTAATGTAATCTCCCTCTGCTACTACCAGATGCCTTCCCTTTGAAATCAAATGTTCTGAACTGTCTCCTTCCTCACTCGTAATAATGACCTTTCTCTTTCCTTTGGTGTCAGACCCAAAAGATACCACACCATCCATATCAGCCATGATAGAAGCTTCTTTTGGCTTTCTGGCTTCAAATAACTCAGCTACTCTTGGAAGACCTCCGGTTATATCCTTTGTCCTTATAACCTCTCTCGGTATTTTTGCAATAATCTCACCGGGGCCTATTTCCAAACCATTTTCGACAAATATTATCGCATTAGTAGGCAGTGAATATCTTGCATCTCTCTTTCCTAAATT